>CAVEUG010000023.1:0-5236 GCA_963618895.1 Slackia isoflavoniconvertens
AGGTTGCTGACTATATTTATAAAGAATCTAATATCTTTAATAAAAATAAAATACTTGGTGAATTTGAATTAAAATTAATTGTGTCAAATGTAAAAGGATTAACTTTTACTTTCAAAGAATTATATCCATTTAGTTCTTCGCAAGTTACAATTGGTGGAGTTTTATTAAGCGAAATTAATAAAACAAATTTTGAATCTAAAAAAGAAAAAAATGTTTATCTAATTGGCGAAGTTTTAAATCTTGATGGCCTTTGTGGTGGTCATAATATTTCATTATGTTATGCTGAAGCAATGGAGTTAGTAGAAGCATTAATAAAAAACTATAAGGAATAGTCTGAAATTTCTAAATTTTCTAAGTCAATTTTCTTAAATTGATAAGTTAATTTGTTATTATCTTTTTCATCTATATTGATTATTAAAAATGTTCCAAAATTTGTTGATCTTGGTCTACATAAACTACCTGGATTAAAAATATATGTATTATTTATTTTTGTAAAATATGGAATATGTGTATGACCAACAATAAAAATAGTAGCGCCCACAATATTAATGTAATTTAATGTGTCATTGATAAAAAAGTAATCATTTCCATGCTCCATATGAAGCTTACCAATAGGTGTATTTAAATCAAGTTTTAATGGGGCTTCATAACTAAAATCACAATTGCCTTTTACATATCTATATAGATGCATCATATAGTCGGGAATTTCGTAATCTCCCGCATGTAAAAATAAATCTGCATCTTTATTTGTTTCGTATACTCTATTTAAAAATAAAGTGTCACCATGCGAATCACTAACTACTACAATTTTCATAACACAATTATTATAAAGGAGTTTTGCATTTATTGTTATTTGCAATTTTAAATGTAATTAAAATCATTGAAACAAGAAGCGCTAAAAAGAAAAGTAGATATATAGGTAATATTTTGAAACTTATTGAATTCCCAATTAAACCGAATAGTGGAGGCATGAACGTTGAGCCTATGTATGCACTAGCCATTTGTATACCAATAATTGCACCAGAATTTTCTTCTCCAAAGTTGTATGGCGTTGAGTGAATTATACATGGATAAATTGGACCACAACCAAAACCAATAATGACAAAAGCCACAATAGTAGCAATATATGATTCAATCGGTAAGAATAATATTACTAATCCAACACACAATATACTTGATCCAATAAGGATCATTTTTTTGTCTCCTAGTTTATCGGTTACAAAGCCACTAACAAATCTACCGCAAGTAATGCCAATAAAGATTAAAGAAGCAAATGTTGCTGCTTTATCTTCAGTTAATCCTTTAGCCTCAACAAAATATGTGCTAGCCCATTGCATTGCTGTTTGTTCAAGTGCACAGTATGCAAAAAATCCCAAAAGAAGGAATGGTACACCTTTAATTTTAATGGCTTGTACTATACTAACATTTCTCTTTTCTTCTCTAGAGGGAGCTTCATTAACTTTCCAAACAGGTAAAGTAAAAAGAAGTAATAATGCTATTCCAAGTTGGATAAATCCAACGATTCTATAACCATTATTCCATGATGAAGTTCTTAATGCATAACCCATTACAAATGGACTAACAATTGTTCCAACGCCCCAAAAACTATGAAGCCAAGCCATATGTTTAGCTTTATAGTGGAGCGCAACATAATTATTTAATGCCGCATCAATCGCGCCAGCTCCTAATCCATAAGGTATTGCGAAAAGAATAAGCATCCAAAAAGACTTTGTAAAAGAAAATCCAAAAATAGCAATAACTGTTAAAAAGACACTTGCAACAGTAACAATTCTTGTTCCAAATTTTGTTGTTAGCTTGTTTGATAATAAACTGGATATGATTGTTCCTCCAGATATTGTCATGGTAATAATGCCCATATAAGAAACAGGAACACTCAATTCATTATGCATTACCGGCCAAGCAGATCCTAGTAATGAATCAGGCAAGCCAAGACTTATAAAAGCAATGTAAATAAGAATTAAAAGAAAAATGTACATATAATAAATCCGTTTTCAATATTGAAAATATATCATTTTATCGAATATATTTCATTAATGATTTTTTTGTTTTTCTCATGTGATTTTTTTCACGAATTTTTTCACGAAAAATTAGAAATAATATATTCGTTTATAAAAAACTAAAATAGTCTACAATATTAAGGTATTGATTGGAGAATTAGATATGGAAAAATATACGAAAATTACTGAAAAAGAATTGCCTGAGATAAATTGCAAAGCAACAATTTATAAACATAATAAAACAGGAGCAAGGATTGCAACTTTTGATACTGAAGATACAAACAAAGTATTTGCAATAACTTTTAAAACCCCAGCAGTAAATTCTACTGGTGTCACGCATATTATTGAACATAGTGTACTTTGTGGAAGCAAGAAATATCCTTTAAAAGATCCTTTTGTTGAACTATTAAAAGGTAGTTTAAATACTTTTTTAAATGCTTTCACGTATCCTGATAAAACGATGTATCCATGCGCCTCTAAGAATGATAAAGATTTTAAAAATTTAATGGATATTTATCTAGATGCAGTTTTCTTTCCTAGAATGTATACATGTAAAAACGTATTTCTTCAAGAAGGATGGCATTATGAAATCTTTAAAGAGGATGAACCAATTAAGTATAACGGTGTAGTTTATAATGAAATGAAAGGGTCGTTTTCAAATTCTGATGATGTTTTAAATGAATCAATTTTGAATGGGATCTTTAGTGATACAACTTATAAAAACGTAAGTGGTGGAAACCCAGATAATATTGTTGATTTGACATACGAAGATTTTATTAATTTTCACAAAAAATACTATTCTCCATCTAACTCATTTATTTTCTTGTATGGGAAAATGGATATGGAAGAAAGACTTGAATATCTTGATAGGGAATACCTTTCAAAATTTGAAAAAATAGATATAAATCCAGTTATAGAAGATAGTAAACCAACGAACGGATTAAAAGAAGAAACCATTCTTTATCCAGTATCAAATGAGGAGACTTTAGAGGATAAAACAAATCTAGCTGTTGCTTATGCTTTAGGTAGTGCTTTAGATATTAAACAAGACATTGCTTTTGATGTAATTGATAGGATTTTAATTAATTCGCCAAGTGCAATTTTAAAAGAGAGATTATTAGGCGCGGGAATTGGTGATGATATTAGCGGTGGTAATCAAGGAGGAATTAGGCAAAGTTATTTTGCTATAGTTGCAAAAAATACTGAAGAAAACAAAAAGGAAGAATTATTGAAGATTGCTCATGATACTTTTGTTGAACTTGTTAATGGTAAACTTGATCACGAAAGTGTTTTAGCATATTTGAATAATTTTGAATTCAGAGTTAGAGAAAATAAATTTTCAGGATATCCTCTGGGTTTAAAAATAATCATGAATTCAATGGATACTTGGTTATATGATAATAACAATCCATTTGGAAAGCTTAATGTCCTTGGATATTATGAGGAACTTAAAGAAGATTTAGAGAAAGGATATTTTGAAGACTTAATTAATAAATATTTAGTCAACAGTAACCATAATTATTTATTAATTCAAAAACCTTCAAAAACTATTCAACAAGAGAAAGAAGAAAAACTTACTAAGAAATTAGAAGATTATAAAAATAGTTTATCTAAAGACGAGATAAAAGAATTGATTAAGATGAACGAGGGATTAAGAGAATATCAATCATCTCCAGAAAGTTTTGATGCTATCAATTCTTTACCACACCTGAGTATAGAAGATTTAAGAGATAAACCAGATGACTACAAGTGCGAATTGATTAAAGATAAATATAATTTTTATTACAGTAAACAATTTACTAATGAGGTTATATATGGAGAATTTTTATTTAAAGCGAATACTATCTCATATAAAAAAGCTAGTGAATTAAAATTCCTTACTGAATTGCTTTCAAAATTACCTACAAAAAAACATACAAATGCAGAACTTGATAAAATAATTGGGTTAAATTTTGGTGATTTTGATGTTACCCTCGATATTTATGGTTCATCAAAATCTAACGACTATGATTTATTGATGGGATTTAGTTTTTCAACTTTAAAGGAAAGTTTAAGTTTGGCTAAAGATTTATCATTAGAATTTATTAATGAAATTGTTTTTGATGAAAAGAAAATTCTTGAAGTTGTTGGAAGCGAAAAATCTAGACTTGATAGTGCCGTAGATTATGGACATGTTTTAGCATTAACTAGATCAAGAAGAAGTTATTCTATCCCAAATTATATTGATGATGAATGTAATGGAGTAGGGTATATTGATTTTATTAATGACTTATCAAAGAATTTTGATTCTAAAAAAGATGCTTTAATTAGTGATTTAAAAGGAATCATGAAAGAAGTTTTTGTTAAAGAAAATTTCTTGAGCTTTGCTACATTAGAAGATAAAACCAAGGATGAATTTAAAAAGTGCACTGATGAACTTTTTATAAATTTATTGTCAAATCCTACATCAATTTCTATTAATAAAGAAAAATTTGAAGAAAAGAATATAAAAGAAGGTATTACTTGTCAGGCCGCAATTAACTTTGTTGCAAGAACAATGAACTTTGAAAAATCTGGTTTAAAATACAATGGGAAAATGGATGTTTTATCAAATGCTTTAGGTATTGATTATATGTGGCAAAATATTCGTGTAAGAGGTGGAGCATATGGGGCGATGTTTGGGTTAAATTTCAAAAATGGTATGTCAATTACGTCATATAGAGATCCACATATTAAAGAAACTAACGAGGCATATAAAAAGATTCCTGAATTTATTGAAAATATGAACTATAACGACGATGATTTATTGAAACTTAAAATTGGCGCGATTTCTAACGGGACTAGAGTTTTACACGCTAAAAACGCAGGTATTTTAGGATTTTCAAGACTTTTAACAGGAATCACTTATGATGATATTCTTAAATATAGAGAAGAGTTATTATCAACAACAAATGAAGATCTTAAGTCGTTTGCCCCTGTAATTAAAGATTTAATTGATGACTCTAATTTATGTGTTATTGGTAATGAAAATGAGGTAAAAAAGAATTCAAACTTATTTGAAGTCATAAGAAAATTAAGTTAACATTTGCTCTAATATTGATAGCAAATGAAACAATTTTTTGGAATTAAAACCAATTTGCAATTTAGACGTTTTTTAAAATTAATAATACAGTAGGAACTATTGCTAAATGTGAAAAGCATCCAAAATGCGTATAGACTTTTAATCTTTCGAGTTGATT
>CAVEUG010000023.1:5246-5642 GCA_963618895.1 Slackia isoflavoniconvertens
GGTTAAAAAGAATTCGAACTTATTTGAAGTTGTAAGAAAATTAAGTTAGTATTAATGCAAATACTGATAGTAAAGGAAATAAGTTTATGGAATTAAAACCAATTTGTAGTTTAGATGCTTTTGATAAACTTGATATTAGAGTAGGAACTATTACTCAATGCGAAAAACATCCAAATGCGGATAGACTCTTAATCTTCCAAGTTGATTTTGGAGAATTTCAACGACAAATAGTTTCGAGTATTGCAATGTATTACAAACCAGAAGATGTTATTGGCAAACAAGTTTGTGCAATAGTCAATCTTGAACCTCACAAATTTAGAGGTGTTGAAAGTAATGGAATGCTTCTTTGCGCAGAAAATGAAGAAGATACAATGCTTTCCTTAGTAAGTGTTTTAG
>CAVEUG010000023.1:5652-8819 GCA_963618895.1 Slackia isoflavoniconvertens
ACAAATAGGCTCGAGTATTGCAACGTATTACAAGCTAGACGATATTATTGGCAAACAAATTTGCGTATAGTTAATCTTAAATCTCGTAAATTTAGAGATCTTGAAAGTAATTGGATGCTTCTTTGCGTAGAAAATGAAGAAGAGACAATGCTTTTGTTGGTGAGCGTTTTAGAGAAAATTGATGACGGATTATTTGTTGGTTAATTATCTATTATTTGTTCGAATTTTGTTTGATTTATGGACTTTTAAAGTTCTTGCTTTTGAAGTGACTTTATAATAAGATAATAGGGCGATGGCGAAATTGGAGAAGCGGTTAACTCACTTGGCTGTGAACCAAGCATTCACGGGTTCGATCCCCGTATTTCGCCCCAGATTTGATTGATAGGATTGATGAGTTTACTTATCAATCTTTTTTTATGACTTTTAAAATTAACTTAAATACCTAATAAAGAATGTATTGTGTTCAAAGTAAAAAAATTATTCAAATTTTTATTATTAAATGATAAAGATTAAGAATTGATTTATTGTTGAAATTTCTTTGTTGATATAGATACTTTATTTTTATAAAAGGCCACTCCGAAAATAATAATGTTTTTAATGCCTAACTTACTTAATTCATCGCAATAACCTTTTGACAAAATTTGGTTTAACGCATTGAGAGATGATTCATCTAACCTTGCTTTTGTTGTCCTATTTTTTAGGTTTTTGGTTTCTATAATTAACCCAACATCTTCACTGTTTTTTGGTATAACGACAATATCGGCACGACCTTTACCAGCATTATATTCATTTTTAACATAAGCATCTTCAAAAATTATTGCAAGTGTAGTTGCTAATAATATTTGGTAGTTTTTTTCATCATTCATTTCAAAATAAGAAAATGTTGAAAGAAGATATTCAGTAATTATTTTTTCTAAAGAATATCGGTTGCCCTCTTTAAATGCCTCTTTGAGTCTTATTATTAATGGTATTTGTTCGTTTTTCAAATACCTAGAACGTATTTCTCTTTTAAAAACTTGTTTAATTTCTTCGTTTGGTAGGGCTAGTCTATATAGATTATCAAAAGAATCACTAATAGATAAGTAACCACTACAAAGTAAATAAGTGCACACTGTTAAGGGTGAGTTATCTAAATCTTTATAGCTTATTGCGATGTCAATTTCACTTTGAATCGTTTCATCATTTAATAAAGGCAATAATGAATTTAAATTATCAGGTGAGAATAGTTTAGCTAGTGTATTACTTTCCCCAGTATTAACCCAATAAGAATTTAGTTCTCCTCCATTTTGAATGAAGTTTAAAATTGATAAAGGGTTATAAATTTCTGCATTTCCAAATTTATACCCCCCATAATATTTTTTAATGTCGTTGTAACATTCATTAAAGTTGTAGTAATTTAACAAGTCTATTACTTCTTTTTCATTAAAGCCAAAACCTTCATCCATATTTTTAGATAAAATAGAGTTAACGACTAAGTTATTTACTCCAGAAAACAATGATTCCTTAGCTATTTGAAGGATACCTGTAAGAATAGCGAGGTGGATTGAAGGATTGCTTTTCAAACTTTCTCCTAAAAATTGTTTGAAAAATATAATTGCTTGATCGTAAAAGTTATAATCGTAAGCATAATGTACGGGCGTATCGTATTCATCAATTAGAAGAACGACTTTTGTTTTGTAAACTTTAAATAAAAATTTTGATAGTCTTGATAAAGAACTTGAAAGTTCTATATCATTTAATTCTTTTGACAGAACAGAACTAAAATATTTTTGTTCTTCGCCGTTTAAAATATCCAAAGCAAGAATGTTTGAATGACGTTCATATTCTTCGCGCATGCATTCTTTTAATTTCATCAGCATAGAAATATAGTTTGATCCAATAGCATTTTTTAAATTTATATGAATAAGAGGGTATTTTTGGAAATTGTTTTTGACAACTTCTTTATTGCCCCATATTTTTTTATCAATAAAATATTTGCTATTATCTACGTTGGATTTCTCGTAAAAAGTTTGAAGCATCGAAAGCATTAAACTTTTTCCGAATCTTCTTGGGCGAGTAAATAAGAGACAACTCCCTTCTGGGAATTTCGATATATTGTTAATAATATTTGTTTTATCAACATAATAACAATCTGTCGAAACAGTTTCGTAATATTCTATTCCTAATGGTACAGGTTTTTTGCTCATAATGCCTAATCTCCTAAAAGCATTATACAACACTAAACAACATCAAACAACATTATGCAACACTAAACAACATCAAACAACATTTTGCAACGTTATTATAGACTTGAAATTATAACCACATTCTGCCTTGGTTGGTTGCATAACAAAAATTATTTATGCACAAAAATAAATGTTAAATTAAGGGAATTAATCTGTAAATTCTTTATTCAATATAAATTAATTGAGTAATTCAGTTTCCCAAAGGCCATGTAAGTTGCAGTATGCATAAACTGAAATTGGTTTTTCATCAGCAACAAGTAAGAAATCAGCAATTGGTTTTCCTTGAGGTTTAAGATTTCTTCTATATACTGCTTTATCGGTTTGAAGAATTATCCATTCAATAGAATGTTCATCCATCATAGGATGCAAAACAGAACCAATTTCTACATGTACTTTATTTCCGTCGACTGTAACAACTGGCACATGTTTTTCAACTGCCCCGTCATTTTTATTTGGTATTAAACGATACATTTCTTTTGCACAACATATTGTTGCAACTGTTGGATCGGTTAACATTTCGATAACTTTTCCGCAAAGTTCACACTTATAAAACTTTAATTGTGTATACATAGTTTAGTTCTCCTTATATTTTAAGTTTAAATGATAATTTTCGTTAAGTGAAATATAATGCTTGTTATATAATAAAAATATGCAAAATTATAACAATTTGTTGGATGAGATTTTTAATTATTCATCAATGAAAAAGAAACGAACTGGAGATAATATTTTAGGAACCAATGATGAACATTTAGGTGTACCAATTCCTGTATTAAAGAAATTAGCAATAAAATATAAAAATATTGATTTAAATGATTATAAAATTAACAATATTTTCGAACTTAGACTCGCATATTTTTTAATAGGAATTTCAAGAACTAAAACTTTTAGTGAAGGCATCAATTTTATACTTAAAAATAGCGATGAATATCTTGGATGGGCAGT
>CAVEUG010000023.1:8829-15679 GCA_963618895.1 Slackia isoflavoniconvertens
GGCAGTAACCGATTCAACATACCAATATATTGCTTTGGAAGATGATTTCCAAAATGTTTTAACAACATTAAAGATATTACTGAAAAATAAAAATGAATATATTAGGAGATTAGCATATTTAATTTGCTTCAAATATTTGAAAAACAAAGATAATTTGTCGAATATTTTTAGATTATTTAAAAATGATGAAGCATATTATGTGCAAATGGTTGAAAGTTGGTTATTATGTGAACTATATATTTTTTATCAAGAAGAAACATTTATGTTTCTTAAGGAAACCAATCTTGATAAAATAATAGTTAACAAGGCAATTTCAAAAATTCATGATTCATATCGTGTTACAAAGGATGACAAAGAAAAAGCGAAATTATTAAAAAAATAATAAAGGAGAATTAAATTCATGACAAACAAAGAAAGAATGTTAAGCGGGAAGTTATATTTAGCTAGCGATGGTGAACTTTTAAATGCTAGAAGACAAAATAGAAGTATGCTTGAAGAGTTTAACCAAACTAGTTGGAGAGATGGGAAGAGAAGAGGATATATTTTAAAAGGTCTTTTTAATAAGACTGGAAAATATTTGTATATTGAACCACCTTTCTATTGCGATTATGGTTCAAATATAAGTGTTGGTGAATCATTTTATGCAAATTTTGGTTGCACTATTTTAGATGTGGCTGAAGTTGTAATTGGTAACAATGTATTTTTCGGTCCAAGAGTCATTGTTACTACTGCATCTCATCCTATTGATGCAGGTGTTAGAAATAGTCAACTTGAATACGGCTTACCGGTTCATATTGGTAATGATGTATTTATTGGCGCTGGAGTCATTATTAATCCAGGTGTGACTATTGAGGATGATGTTGTTGTTGGTAGCGGATCAGTTGTTACCCATAATTTAGAAAGCCATGCAGTATATGCTGGAAATCCCGCAAAGAAAATTAGGGATATTACTGAAGAAGAAAGAGAATATTGGAAAAAGGAAGAAGAATTATATAGAAAAGAAATGGAGAAATAAAAATGTTCAACAAAAGAGAAGTTTCTAGAGATACATTTTATGTTGGTGCAAGTGATAGAAGACTTGAATTATTTGAGAATGTTTATCCATTAACTAATGGAGCTTCTTATAATTCATATATTATTCTTGATAAAAAAACTGCTTTGCTTGATACAGTTGATGAAAATGTTGCTAGAACATTTTTTAAGAAAGTTAAAGATGTTTTAGATGGAAGGCCACTTGATTATTTAATTATTAACCATATGGAACCAGATCATTCTGCAACGATAGAAGGATTACTTTTAAAGCATCCTGAAACTACAATTGTTTGTAATGACAAGATTCTTAATATGTTAAAAAATTATTTTGAGGATCTTCCACAAAATAAAGTTCAAGTTGTTAAAGAATTAGAAGTTTTAGATCTTGGCGAACATAAATTAACGTTTGTTTTTGCGCCAATGGTGCACTGGCCTGAAGTTATGATGACTTATGATACAACAACTAAAACATTATTTTCAGCCGATGCTTTTGGAACATTTGGCGCATTAAGTGGTAACTTATTTGCTGATGAATTATGTTTTGATTTTGATGAAGCTAGAAGATATTACACAAATATTGTCGGGAAATATGGCCCACAAGTTCAAGCCGCTCTTAAAAAGGCTGCAACAGTTAAAATCGAAACAATTTGCCCGCTTCATGGTCCAATTTGGAGAAAAAATCTTTCCGCAATTTTAGATAAATATCAACATTGGAGCACATACGAACCTGAAGAGAAGGGTGTATTAGTTGTTTATGCTTCAGTTTATGGTCATACTGCTGAAGCAGCTTCTATAGTTTGTGATGAACTTGCAATTGAAGGCATTAAAGACATTCATTGTTATGATGTTAGTAAAACTGATAAATCATATTTAGTTTCGGAAGCTTTTAAATATTCACATTTATTTATTCTTTCAACGACATATAATGCTGGTATTTTTACTCCGATGGAAGAATTTGTTAATGATTTAAAATATCATAATCTTCAAAATAGAAAAGTTGCTATTATTGAAAATGGAAGTTGGGCTCCAACAGCAAAGAATTTATTAACTTCTATTTTTTCAACAATGAAAAATATAACTATTATTGATAAGTCTGTTTCAATTAAATCTTCTTTAAAAGAGAATCAAATTGTTGATATTAAGGAAATGGTTAAAGAATTTACTAAAGATTTTCCTAAAGAAGAACTAAACTTTAACCCACTTTTTAAAATTAATTATGGATTATATGTTTTATCTACAAAAATTGATGAAGATAAATTCAATGGTTGTATAATTAATGCTGTTAATCAAATTTCAAGTGATAAAATCATGGTTTCTGTTAATAAGCAAAACTACACTGCTGAAATTTTTAAAAATACAAAAGTGGCAAATCTTTCAATTTTGACGAGATATTGTCCATTTGAAATTTTTAAACGTTTTGGATTCCAAAGCGGCAGGAATGTTGATAAGTTCTGCGATTTTGATTGCTATGCACTTTCAAATAATGGTTTGCCATATATTACAAAGTTTGCAAATTCCTATATTTCCTTAAAAGTCGTAGATATTATCGATTTAGGAAGTCATTATGGATTTATTTGTGAGCAAAGCGATAGTAAACAATTAAATAATGAGGAAAGTGTGACTTATTCATACTATTTAAAATCTATAAAACCAAAACCAGTAGTTAATGAAACTAAGAAAGTTGGATGGCGTTGTAAGATTTGCGGATATGTATACGAAGGAAAGGAGCTTCCAAAAGACTTTGTATGTCCAATATGTAAACATGGAATTGAAGACTTTGAGAAGATTGGTGAGTAAAAAAATGGAAAAAGAAAAACTAGATTTTAACACTTATCAAAAAGCTGCTTATGATTTAGTAAGTGAAGACGGAAGAAAAGATTTAGTCTTAAATGGAGTTTTAGGTCTTGCAGGAGAATGCGGTGAATGTTGTGACCTTGTTAAGAAAAATCGTTTCCAAGGTCACGAACTAAATAAAGAGAAACTTTTAGATGAACTTGGTGATGTGCTTTGGTATATTGCTGAAACCTGTTCAGGCTTAGGGGTGACTCTTGAAGAATGTGCTCAATATAATTTAGACAAATTACATGCACGTTATCCTCATGGGTTTACAAAAAATGATTCGATAAATAGAAAGGATAACAAATAAAAGATGGAACACGAAATCATGTATGATGCTGTCATAATTGGTGGCGGTGTAATTGGCTGTTCAATTGCACGCTATTTATCAAAATATAAAGGCAGTTTTTTAGTTGTTGAAAGGCATAGTGATGTAGGAGATGAAACAAGCTCCGCAAATAGTGCTATTGTTCATAGCGGATATGATCCAAAACCAGGAACCCTTAAAGCCAAGTTTAATGTTTTAGGCAATAAAATGATGCCAGAACTTTGTAAAGAACTTGATGTACCATTTAATAAAATTGGTTCTATCACAGTCGCTTTAACTGAAGAAGATTTAGTAACCTTAAAATCATTAAAAGAAAGAGCAGACATTAATGGCGTTGATGCAAAACTTTTAAGTAAGGATGAAACAATTGAGATTGAACCTAATATAAATCAAAATATTTTAGGCAGTTTATTTTGTAAAGATGCAGGCATTGTTTCGCCATTTAATTTAACAGTTTCACTTATGGAAAATGCTATGGATAATGGTGTTCACTTAAGTCTCAACACTGAAATTAAGAAAATCACACATGAAAAAGATGGCTCTTATTCATTAGAAGATCAACATGGAAATGTGTATAAAGCTAAATACGTTATTAATGCTGCCGGTGTTAATAGTGAAGTTGTTGCTAAATATGTTGAAGAACCATCATTCCATATTATTCCTACAAAAGGTGAATATATTTTACTTGATCACTTTAAAACTAACTTTGTAAAACATACATTATTTATGTGTCCTTCAAAAGTCGGTAAAGGTGTTTTAGTTTCGCCAACAACATCATATAACTATATTGTTGGTCCAAGTGCTTCTGTTAGTGAACAAGGAGATACTTCTTGTGATACAGAAACATATAATTTCTTACGTGATAAAGCAAAATCACTCGTGGAAAATGTTCCATATGTTCAAACAATTAAAGGTTTTGCAGGCGTAAGAGCAAATAACGATAAAGATGATTTTATTATTGAAGAGAGTAAAGAAAATCCAGGATTTTTCTTAGTTGCTGGAATTATGTCTCCAGGTCTTGCTTCATCTCCTGCAATTGGAGAATATGTTGCAAATTATGTTGCCAAAAAACTTAAATTATCAGTTAATTCAAGATTTAACCCACGCATTAAACCACATAAAAATTTAAAAGAAATGGATTTAAATTCTTATAATGCATTGATAAAAGAAGACCCAAGATTTGGAAAATTTGTTTGTAGATGTGAGAAAGTTAGTGAAGGTGAAATTGTCGATGCAATAAATAGAAATTGTGGTGCTACAACAATTAAAGGTGTTAGAAAAAGAACTAGAGCTGGTTTTGGTAAATGCCAAGGAGCATTCTGCCAAATGACAGTTGTTCATATTCTTGCAAAAGAACTTCATAAAGATGTTACTGAAATTAATTTTGGTGATGAAGGAACAAATATTTGTATACAAAGTAGCAAGGAGGGTCGTTAATTATGAAACAAATAGATCTTGCAATTATTGGCGGTGGTTCTGCTGGACTTGCTGCTGCTATATCAGCATATGATAATGGGATTAAAGATATTATTGTTTTTGAAAGAGAAGATAAATTAGGCGGCATTTTAAATCAATGTATTCACAATGGTTTTGGATTACATACATTTAAAGAAGAACTTACTGGTCCTGAATATGCTTATAGATTTATCAAAGAATTCCATAAGAGAAATTTAGTCGCTAAACTCGATACGTTAGTTTTATCAATTAGTAAATCTAAGGTTGTTACATACGCAAATGGAGAAGATGGTGTTGCTCAAGTTCAAGCTAAAGCTGTTATATTTGCTGCAGGATGTAATGAAAGAACTAGAGGGCAAATCTTAATTCCTGGCGATAGACCAAAAGGTGTTTTCACTGCTGGACTTGCTCAGAAATATCTTAATATCGATGGATATTTGGTAGGCAAAAATGTCTACATTTTAGGAAGTGGTGATATTGGTTTAATTATGGCTAGACGTATGACTTTAGAAGGTTGCAAAGTTATTGGTGTTAGCGAATTAATGCCATATAGTAATGGTTTAAATAGAAATATGGTCCAATGTTTGCAAGATTTTAATATTCCATTAAAACTTCATAACACTGTTACAAGAATTATTGGAAAAGACAAGCTTGAAGCAATTGAAATTTGTGATGTAGATGATAAACTTCAACCAATTAAGGGAAGAGAACAAATTATTAAGTGTGATTGTTTGCTTCTTTCTGTTGGCCTTTATCCATTCAACGTTCTTTTAACTCAAGCTGGTGCTGAAGAAAATTTAAGAACAAAAGGTGCTAAAGTTGATCAAAATCTTGAAACAACAATTGAAGGTGTATTCTCTTGTGGTAATGTTTTACATGTTCATGACCTTGTTGATTTTGTTAGCGAAGAAGGTACAAGAGCTGGCAAAAATGCTGCTGAATATATCAAGAATCCAAATAGAAAAGTTTATAAAGTTATTCCAGCTACTGCTGGTAATAATTTAGGATATGTATTACCTAATGAGATAAAAGTCACTGATGACACTAAAGAAGTCACATTTGCATTTAGGGTTAGAAAACCAATGAAAAATGTAACTATATTTGTAAAAGATGGTGAAAATGTTTTAAAGAAACAAATTAAACCAACAATTATTCCTTCAGAAATGGAAAAAGTTGTTTTAAAAGATGTTGATTTCAAAAATATAAATGAAGTAACGGTATCAGTGGAGGAAAATTAGTCATGAAAGAATTTACATGTATTATTTGTCCAAATGGTTGTAAAGTCATCGTTGATGATAATGGAAATATAAGTGGAAATAAGTGCCCAAGAGGTGCAACTTACGTAAAACAAGAATCGACACATCCTGTTAGAACAGTTACCTCAACATGTAAGGTTGTTGGTAATCCTGAGTACAGAGTTGTTCCTTGTAAGACTAATGGAGCAATTCCAAAAGAAAAAATATTTGATGTTATGCATGAAATTAATAAGGTTTCAGTTGAGTTTCCAGTTAAAATGCATCAAGTATTAATTGAAAATGTTTGTGGTACTGGGATTGATGTTATTGCAACAAAAGAATTAAAGTAAGATTTATGGAACAAAAAGTAATAGTACAAGATTATCTTAAAAAATATTCTGATAAATCATTTAAGGAAATGCCTTTAAATGATGCAGATATTTTGGTTTTGACTGGTCTTTGCTATGCGGATTATATGAGTGCATCTGGAGTCATCGAAAATTATGATGTTTGGAATGACAAGATTCCATTAATTGCATTTAAAGACCATGAAGTTAGAAAAAAGATGTCTATGCGCTATCTTTCTGGGCCAGTTGTTTACTATAATTTCTTTAAAGATGTTTTATTAACTAAAAGATATAGAGATTTAAGAATTACAAAAATTAGAAATATTTTTTCTAAATCGAAAAATACGCAATTTTTTGCAATGGTTTATGAAATTTACGAACTTAGATTTGTTATTTTTAGAGGGACAGATAATACAATTCCTGGTTGGAAGGAAGATATTTTAACTTCATTAGGAGGAGAAATCCCTTCTCAAAAATTAGCTGTTGAATATTTAAAGAATATTCTAGAAGAAGATAAAGAGCATGATTATTATGTTATAGGTCACTCAAAAGGAGGAAACCTTGCTTATTATGCTTTCTTTAAGTTACTTGAAGAATTAAAAGAAAAAGTTATTATT
>CAVEUG010000024.1:0-7706 GCA_963618895.1 Slackia isoflavoniconvertens
CAATATACGTTTTAAGCTCTTTTTATAATTTCATTGCAACATCCCATGCTCTCCAAATAACATCTTTGAGGTTGCCAACTTTATAACAGTCTCCAACAAGATCGTGTTTTTTTGAAAGCGGATTTGGATTATAACCTATACAAGAAATAATATTATCGAATTTTAATACTGTTTCTTGCTCATTTTTAGTTTTAATTGTTAATTCGCTCCCATTAATTTCTTTAACACTTGAATTTAGATAAACTGGGACTTTATTGAGTTTAAAGAAATCCCTTAAATATGATGAATTTGCAAGACAGACTCCTCTTACAGCAATTAAATCATTTTTCATCTCAATAATGACAGGTTTTTTGCCTTCATTAAATAATTTATAGGCAATCTCACAACCAGTTAATGAACCACCAACAATTACAACATTTTCCCCAACTTGTTGCACGTTTTTTAAATAATCAACAGCATTTACAATGTTATTTTTGTTGCCTTTTATTTTTAAAATTTTTGGGGAAGCACCAGTTGCAATGATGATTTTATCTGCACGAATCTCGTCTAAATTAGTAACATCATAATTATATTTAATTCTGACATTAAGTTTTTTCATTTGAAGTTTATACCATTTTATTAAAGCTTTATCTTTTTCCTTAAAATCAAAACTAGATGCTGCAATAAAAACCCCACCTAAGTCATTAGTTTTTTCATAAATTGTAGGTTTATGCCCTCTTAAAGCGCAAACTCTAGCAACTTCCATGCCAGCAATTCCGCCACCGATAATGGCAATGTTCTTTGGCTTTTTAGTTTTAACGATTTTATATTTCTTAGATTGCATTGATTCAGCGTTTATTGCACATCTACACATTCCTAAAGTATCTTTCAATGGTTGATCGTTGCCGACTCCTTCGTAATGACAAAGATTAAAGCATCCATTATGACAGCAAATGCATGGTCTAATATCATCTTCTTCGTCATTCATCAATTTTGTGATCCATTCAGGATCTGCTAAAAATTGTCGAGCAATACCTACCGCATCAATTCTTTTTTCTAAAATTGCGTTGGCGCTGAATTCGGGCTCCATTCTTCCTGCGACAACAACTGGAATTTTAACATTCTTTTTAATGATTTCGGCTTCATTGAAATTGCAATTTAAAGGCATATACATTGGTGGATGATTCCAATACCAAGCGTCATATGTCCCATTATCGCAATTTAACATATCATATCCTGCTTTTTCTAAATATTGTGCAGCTTTTATGGCTTCAATAATGTCTCTTCCTACTTCAGTATATTTTTCGCCAGGTAATGCCCCTTCTCTAAATCCTTTAGTTTTAGAAACAACAGAAAATCTTAAAGAAACAGGAAAATCTTTACCACATGATTCCTTAATTGCTTTTAATATTTCAACAGCAAATCTATATTTATTTTCGAAGTTTCCGCCATATTCATCATCTCTTTTATTACAATAATTTAATGTGAATTGATCAAGAGTATATCCTTCATGAACAGCATGAACTTCAATTCCATCAACTCCGGCATCTTTGCATAATTTTGCAGTTTTTGCAAAAGCATCAACTATTTCCTTTATTTCTTCTTTTGTAAGAGGTCTAGAAGGAGTTTTATCAGACCATCTATTTGGTAAATTACTGCAAGATGCAGTTATATAATCGACGTTTAAAAATGGTTTAGCAATTATTTCTAAAAATTTATTTGTAGCAAGAGTTTCCATTAAAGAAGTTGAAGCCATAACTCTACCAAATCCTACTGTTAACTGAACAAAAAGTTTGGTTCCAGTTCGATGGAATTTTTCCATATATTTTTCTAATTTTTTGTATTTGCCTTTACCTTGATAAAGCCATTTTCCACCCATAACATCTTTAACAGGGGCAATTCCAGGAAGAATAAGACCCGCATTATTCTTTGCAACTGTGTATAGTAATTTTGCTGCTTCTTCATCAAAATGATTTGGCTCCATAAAACCAAATAGACAAGTTCCACCCATAGAAGTCATAACTATTCTATTTTTAATTTCAACATTTCCTATTTTCCATGGCGTAAATAGCGGATTATATTTTTGTTTCATTTTGATGACCTCCAAGAATAAATGACTTATTAATTATAGATAAAATTAAGGTTAAAGTGAAAAGTTAGTTTCATACTTGAGAAAAATAGTGTCATATATGGTTTTTCTCTGATTGAACCGTTTTTTTAAAGGATTATCAAAATTTTCTTTCAACTTCATTTATTTATTTAACTAATTGTGATAACATTAATTCGATTTTCGAATTTTACAGTAGTTAGTATTTATACTAACTAAAATGGTTGAACTGTTTTAATTTGAATTCTTTAAAAAGGGAGAAGAGGTATGGGTGTAAAAATTGTTGAAACATCGTTAAGAGATGGTCATCAATCTTTGTTTGCTACTCGTATGACGACACCAGAGGTTTTAAGTGTTGCTAAATATCTTGATGATGCAGGTTTCTATGCAATTGAGATTTGGGGCGGTGCTACCTTTGATTCTTGTATGAGATTTTTAAACGAAGATCCATGGGAAAGACTTAGAGAATGTAAGAAACTCTTTAAGAAAACAAAATTACAAATGTTATTCCGTGGTCAAAACATCTTAGGATATCACCATTATGCCGATGATGTTGTCGATATGTTTGTTAAAAAATCTATCGAAAACGGTATTGATGTAATCCGTGTTTTTGATGCATTAAATGATATTCGTAATCTTGAAACGGCTGTAAAGTCTACTAAAAAATATGGAGGAGAATGTCAAATCGCATTAAGTTATACAACATCTCCAGTTCATACAGTCGATTATTATTGCAAACTTGCAAAACAAGTTGAGAAACTTGGAGTTGATTCAATTTGTATTAAGGATATGGCGGGCGTTTTGCTTCCTGATGCAGCTTATGAATTAATTTCTAAATTAAAGAAAACCGTTAAAGTTCCAATTGAATTACATAGTCATTGCACTGGTGGAATTTGCGAAATGACTTATTTAAAAGCTATTGAAGCTGGTGTTGATATTATTGATACTGCTTTAAGTCCTTTAAGTAATGGTACATCACAACCATCAACACAAGCATTTAACTATGCTTTAAGAGGAAGTAAATATGATCCAAAACTTGATGAAGAATTGCTAAATAAAGCAAGTGCTGCATTAACTGTTATTAAGGATAAATATTTAGGTAATGGATTATTAAATCCAAAAGTTTTATCAGTTAATCCAAACATTTTGAAATATCAAGTTCCTGGTGGTATGTTAAGCAACCTTATGAACCAACTTAAAAAGCAAAATGCTATGGATAAATATGATGAAGTATTAAAAGAAGTTCCTACTGTTAGAAAAGATTTAGGATACCCACCTTTAGTTACTCCTCTTTCGCAAATGGTTGGTACGCAAGCTGTCTTAAACGTACTCACAGGTGAAAGATATAAAATGGTTCCTCAAGAAATTAAGGACTACTTACATGGCTTATACGGAAAAGCTCCTGCTGAAGTTAATCAAGAAGTTTTACATAAAATTATTGGTGATGATGAGATAATTACTTGCAGACCAGCAGATAAGATTGCTCCTGAATTTGAAGCATTAAAAGAAAAGTATAAGAATTTAGCAAGATGTGATGAAGATGTTTTATCGCTTGCTCTTTTTGAACAAGTTGCTACTGAATTCTTAACTAAAAAATATAATTTAAATAAGGAAGAAGATGCTGTTGAAGAATTCAACATTGTCTTTTAGGGAATGATTATGAATGTATTAGCAGAACATAAAATTGGATTAGGTGATGCAGCAATTTATTCTCTTGTTGCAATGGTTCTTGTTTTCGCAGTTTTACTTATTTTAATTGGTGTAACATATTTAATCTTTAAACTTTTAGATCTTTTGAGCTCAAGAAAGAAAAAAGACGAACCAAAAGTTGAAGAAAAGAGTAGTGTAATTGAACCGGTTGAAATCAATGATGAAGATAAGATGGTTGCAGTACTTGTTGCATCTATTGATTATCGTAATGAAATTAAAAAAGATGTTAAGGTTGTTAGTGTTAAAGAACTTAATTAAGGAGTAATTGAACTATGAAAAAATATAAAGTTAAAGTTAATGGAAAACTTTATGAAGTTGAACTTGAAGCTGTTGAAGAAGTTAAAGGTAGTGTAGAAGCACCAAAAACTGAAGAAGTTAAAAAAGAAGTTTCTATTCCAAGTGGTGGCAAACAAGTTTTAGCCCCAATTGGTGGAAGCGTTATTAGAGTTGATGTTAAAGTTGGTGATGAAGTTAAAAAAGGGCAATGCTTAGTTGTTATTGAAGCTATGAAGCTTGAAAACGAGATTGTTGCACCAGTTGATGGAAAAGTCACATCTGTTAATGTCAATAAAGGTGTTACCGTTAATACAAAAGATTTATTAGTCGTTATAGGTTAATTTTATGTGGAATACTATCGTTGAAATTGTTAATGGTATTCTTAGCGAATCTGGATTTGCAAGTTTCTTTGTAAATGATGGTTGGAAAAACCTCATTATGATAGCTATAGCTTGTGTATTATTATTCTTAGCTATCAAGAAAGAATACGAACCATACTTACTTATTCCAATTGCTACTGGAATGCTTCTTGTAAATTTATTTCCTGGAATCATGGTTGGATATGATCGTGATACTGGCGAATTTTTAGGTGAAGCTGGATTATTTGATTATCTTTATTTAGGTGTAAGGTATGAAATTTATCCATGTTTAATCTTTTTAGGAATTGGTGCTACAACTGATTTTGGTCCACTTATCGCTAATAAGAAAACAATGCTTTTAGGTGGAGCTGCTCAAATTGGTATTTTTGCAACTTTCATCGGCGCTATTTTAATGGGATTCAGTTATGAGCAAGCTGCATCTATTGGTATTATTGGTGGGGCTGATGGACCAACTGCAATTTTAGTTACAACTAAACTTGCTCCTGAACTCTTAGGTGCTATTGCTGTTGCTGCTTATTCATATATGGCATTAGTTCCAATTATTCAACCTCCAATTATTAGACTTTTGACAACTAAGAAAGAACGTAAGATTAAAATGGAACAATTAAGACCTGTCTCTAAAAGAGAAAAGATCATGTTCCCAATTATTGTTACAATTATCACTGTCTTAATTGTTCCTTCATGCGCTCCATTAATTGGTATGCTTATGTTTGGAAATTTAATTAAGGAAAGTGGCGTTGTACCAAATCTTGTTCATACTGCCGCGAATGCATTACTCTACATTGTTACAATACTTTTAGGCTTAAGTGTTGGTGCTACCGCAACTGGAAGTACCTTCTTAACTCTTGAAACAATTAAGATTTTTGCATTAGGAATTTGTGCATTTGCTTTATCAACAGCAGGTGGCGTTTTAGGCGGCAAAGTCATGTGTTGGGCAACTCATGGTAAAGTTAACCCAATGATTGGCGCAGCTGGTGTTAGTGCTGTTCCAATGGCAGCTAGAGTTGTTCAAAAAGAAGGACAAAGAGAAGATCCTGAAAACTTCTTATTAATGCATGCTATGGGACCAAATGTTGCTGGTGTTATTGGTAGTGCAATTGCTGCAGGTATTTTATTAACCTTAGCAGGATTATTATAGAAATGAATAAAAAACAAAAACTTATTAGGAGCATTGCAAAAATGGCAATGCTCCTTGCTTTATTAATAGTTGCAAGTTATATCAATATAAGTGTAGGTGTTTTAAAATTTACACTTCAATTACTTGTAGTTTTTTTAATTGGTTTTTTTGCAACAATGTTAGAAGGATCAATTATTTTAGTTTTATATATAAGTTTAGGGTTAATTGGTTTACCAGTTTTTGCAAATTTTGGCGGTGGAATTGCTTATCTTGTAAATCCAACATTTGGTTTTGTTTATGGGTTTATTCCTGGAATATTAGTTATGAATTTAGTTAAGAATTTATTTAAAAATTTTGATAAATTTAAAATTTTTAAATACATTTTGATGTGCTTATCGTGTTTATTTATTGTTTATTTAATTGGTTTTATTCATGGTTATTTTATTATGAATTATTATTTAAATAAAACGTATGATATTACAAATTTATTATTAGTTTTTATTGTTCCTTATATACCTTTTGATTTAATAAAAATGGGAGTAGCAGTTGTTTCTAAAATTGCTTTAGATAAAGTTTATGGAGTTAAATTATCTAAAATTTGATGAAATAGATTCTACTAATTTATATCTAAAAAAGAATTATGATAAATTGCCTAATTGGACAATAGTCCAAGCAAATTTTCAAACTGCTGGAAGAGGCAGGTTTTCAAGAACTTTTGAAGTAGATAAGGGAAAAGGCATGATTGAATCTATTTTACTTAAGGATGATTTTGCATTCGATAATCACGAACTTTTATCAATCTTGACTGGGGTTGCTTTGTGCAAAACTTTAGAAAAATATGGTTTCGACCCAATGATTAAATGGCCAAATGATGTTTTACTTAATGGTAAAAAAGTTAGTGGTATTCTTCTTGAAAGTGTAATAGGTGAAAAGATGGAAGCTTTAATTGTTGGAATTGGGGTAAACATAAATCAAGATAAATTTCCAGAAGAATTAAATAATGCGATCTCATTAAAAATGGTTTCAGATAAAGAATTTTTAGTCGATGAATTTTCTAGTGAGTTTAATAAAATATTTAATTTCATGTATGAAAATTTTAGGGCCACGAATGAAAAAAGTTTCATTAATTACGTAAAAAGTAAAAATTATTTTAAAGGAAAATTCACGAACGCTTATATAAAAGGCGTTCAAGAAAGAGTTAAAGTTTTAGATATACTGGAAAATGGACATTTGCTTGTCAATGATGGTAATAATGATATTGAAATAGAAAGTGGAGAAATTACTTTCCATAATTGTTAGAATAGTTATAGTTATGAAACCTGAAGAATATAAAAGAAAACAAAATCCATATAGATATAAAAATCGTTATAAAACTGGCGAAGATATTGATATGTTAAGAGAAAACAATTATGAAAGATCTCGAAACAAAAATGAATATGGTTCGACAGATAATATATGCGATAAATCTATTGATGGCGCATGAAGTTTTGTCTAGACTTTTGGTTTGCCATTAAACCATTTCTAATAAGTCTTCAATATTGCATCCCAAAACAAAAGATAGCGATAACAATGTATCGGCAGCGGCTTTGTTAATATTTTTAACCTTTTGTTCGTATTGTTGAATACTTCTTAGAGAAACATTTGATTTTTTTGAGAGTTCTTTTTGAGTTAATTTACTTGTTTTTCTCATAATTTGCAAGTTTGTAGCTTTTGACCTATTTTTGAATTTATTTAGTATTATGTCTATTGCTTTATCATTTGATGTCTCATGCAATAAAGGGTACATTTTTATAATTTCATCGATTGAAATTGTTTTATTAATACTTTTGAATGATATTCCTGTTTTATAGGCAAAATAAACAAGTATATACCCTGCATAATACTCTGATGAATAATCATATTCATTCCTTGAATTAGGAATTGAAGATAATGCAATGTTTGAAGTTTCTAATATATTTAAAGCGAGTTCGGTCCCTGATAGTCCTGATATGATTTTTGGATTTCCTATTTCAAATTGTTTTGCATAACCGCTGGTTATAAATAAATTTATAAATTCAGTAGAGGATAATTTTAATGAATAAAAAGCATAATCAATGGCTTCGCCTAGATTATTCATCGCATTATCAAGATATATTTC
>CAVEUG010000025.1:0-4405 GCA_963618895.1 Slackia isoflavoniconvertens
GGCTAAAACTATTCATAATATAGTGAGAACGTGTGGATAAAAAGTTATTTATAACTAGTTTATGGAAGGAAAGTTATTAATTAAAGACCACAAAAATTAAACATCCATTACTTGTTAAAGGATTATAAAATATTACAAGATTAACTATTTAATAATTTATGAAATTGTTATAAAATTAAAGAAAAGAGGGGGATATTATGAAATATTGTAAACATTGTGGCAATCAAGTTATAGATGAGGCTGTAATTTGTCCTAAATGTGGTTGTTCTATTGAACGTAATATTGTTATTCGCAAAAATGTTGATACATATCAATTGAATGGATTTGCTATAGCAGGATTAATTTTTTCCTATTTAAATCCGCTTTTTGGTTTGATATTTGGCGGGATTGGTTTAAGTAAATCTAGAGATTTGAATGGAAGTGGAAAGGTGTCATCAATTTTGGCTATTATTTTTTCATTAATTCAATTTATTGTTGCAATTGCTATATTAATTTTTGCAAATAGTCATACTAAATAATAGATTTAAGCGTCTTTATATTTTATTTATCATAACAAAACGGTTATTTATAAAACCAATGGTTAAAAAATTAGTTTGGTGAATATTATTGATTAAGCATAAGTTAAAATGCGAAAAATTTCTGTAGAAATTTGAACTTATTTTCTTTAAATTTATATGAATTATCAATAGGAATAAATTAATGTTTTTTTAAGGTTTAACTAAACAATTTAATCGAAGTGTGCTATATTAATAGCGATTTAAATGACTATTTTGTGTCGCAACTATTATAACTTTAGGTTATGGTTATCTAAATCAAAAATATTAGTTGAAAGGAAATATAATAATGAAAAAGAGATTTTTAATGCTTTTAAGTTTAGTTAGTATTTTTGGACTTGTTGCATGTGGTGGCACATCAAATAATGATGATAGTGGAAATGGTGGAGATACTACTAGTGATAAACTTTATGATACTAGCGGAAATGAAATTGTTAGCGGTAGTTCAAATGTTTCATTTGGCTCAGGGCGGGATGTTAAATCGGTTACAATTAGCGCAGCTTATTTAATTGATGGTGTTACTGTTAATATAACTGAAGGAAATTATGCAAGTGCTTCAAGTACCGCTGATCAAGTTGTATTTTTAGTTATTAATGGCGGAAAACTAAATATTACTGGAACTAGTGGAAGTTATGTAGAAATTTATAAATCAGGTAGTGCTGCAAGCAATGGTCAAGTCGGCGATGATTATAATTTTTATGGAATAAATTCAGGAATTGTTGTTGCTGGTTCTTCTTCAAGTGCAACAATTAAATATGCAAATATTGAAACTGCTGCAAGTGGGTCTAATGCTGTTGTTGCTACAAGTAGTGGGAATATTGATATCTCAAATTCAACAATAAAAACTTCAGGTTCTGCAGGATCTAGAGGTCTTCACGCAACTTATAGTGGAACTATTACTGCTGATACAGTCGACATTTCTACTCAAGGGGCATCTTGTGCAAGTCTTGCTACTGATAGAGGTGGCGGAACAATTAATGCGTCAAATATGACTCTCGAAACAAATTCAAATGGTTCGCCCCTTGTTTATTCAACAGGTACTATTAATGTTTCAAATTCAACAGGAAAAGCAAATAATGCACAAATGGTTGTTGTTGAAGGCGGATCAAGCGCTAGTTTAGAAAGCTGTGCATTTAGTTGCACAGGTTCAGGAAATAGAACGGGTACAAGTGATATTAATTCATCAAATCATACAATTGATGCAGGTGGAATATTTATTTATCAATCTTTCTCTGGAGATAGCGAAGAAGGAACTGACTACTTTACAGCTAATGATTGTACTTTTGAAGTAACAAATAATGATGTTCCAATGTTTTATGTCACAAATATTACCGCTGTAGTAACTTTAAGTGGCAATTCCTTTACTCAAGCTTCATCTTCAGATTATTTAATGATAGCTGAAGCTACTAATCAATGGGGTAGTTCGGGGAAAAATGGCGCTACTGTCACTATTAAATTAAGCGATCAAGAATGGGATGAAACTAAAACATTTATTGGTTCAACTTCAAGTATTATTTATAAATAAAATAAATCACTAGCAGAAAACTTAAAATAATCTTAAAATTTAAAAGAGAGGTATTTGAAATGGCTATAAAGAAAAGTGAGACTAAAAAAAGTTCTAATAAAAAGAAAATAACGGAAGAAAAGAAAGATAATGGTATTAAGGTGTATCACGTTTCTAAAAGAGCAAGCGACAATAAATGGCAAGTTTTCATTCAAGGCAGTGATAAAGTAATTAAATTATTTGATACTAAAGTTGAGGCTGAAGAATATTGTACAAAGATGGCTATAAATCAAAGTGCAACTTTACAGATTCATAAATCTAAAGGTGTTAACAAAGGAAAAAGTAGTAAAGCCATAGTTAAAGGCACCAAAAAGAAATAAGTGTATTTATTAAACAAAATATCATTCTTATTAAAACTATCACCTAATTTTATACAAAGTTTTATTAGAGACCGAGTATTTTAGGTGATTTTTTATATTGATTTGATGTCATTTATTAATTGTAAGTTGATTTATAATTTATTGAAATTAGGACATTACAATGTCATAGTTTTAAACAAAAAATGTTTTATTTATATTCTTGAAGAACATTTCTTAACGTATCTTTATAAAATTCTTTAGCATGCTCTTTTATATATTCAAAATCTTGGTTATGTTTTGATGTTTCATAAATTGGTATATTTGAATTTTCAACTTTATTTCTTCCACAAATTATTATTAATTTACTCTTATCAACATTATTTATAATCCCCGATAAAACCTTTCCATTTAAAGATTGTGAATCAAAAGATCCTTCACCAGTAATGACAATATCAGCATCTAAGGCTTTCTTTTTGAAATTTGAAATTTTTAATATTTCATTTATCCCAGAAATAATTTTTGCATCCATAAAAGCATAGAAAGCTGCAGCAAGCCCTCCAGCTGCCCCTAAACCTGGAACATTTTTAATATCTTTTTTTGAAGTTTTTTCAAAAAGTTTGCATAAATGGGTAGTTGTATTTTCTAAATATTCTAGATAATTTTGATAACCTTTTTGAGGTCCAAAAACATAAGTTGCACCATTTTTACCTAGCAATGGATTTGTTACATCAGTTAAGCAAACAAATTCAATATTTTTATTCTTTAAAATAAAGTTATCTATGTTGATTTTTTTAACATTTGAAGCATTAGACATGTTAATTTCTTCATATAAATTAAAATTTATTCCAAGTTCTTGAAGCATTCCTATCCCTAAATCGTTTGTAGATGTCCCGCCAAGTCCAATATATATTTTTTTAACATTTAATTTGATTGCTTCTTTAATTAAAATACTAATTCCTTTGGTTGTTCTTTTTAAGGGATCAATTGTATTTTTAATCATTGGAAGACCAATAATTTTTGCAACTTCAATCAATGCTGTATTTTTATCAATAAGCAAAAGTGGTGATGTAATCGTTTCGTTTTCACTGTTGACTGTTTTTATATCATGTATGGTTCCACCAAGTAATTCTTTTATTGCATCAATTGTGCCTTCGCCTCCATCAGCAATATATTGATATTCTAAAGACCAAGAATCTTTAAATTCTTTATTTATTAAATCTTTTGCAATTTCAACAATATCAGAACTTGATAAAGTACCTTTAAAGGAATCAGAAGCCAAAAGTAAACGTTTCATGAGTATATTTTGCTATTTTTTAGCAAAAAATAAAATGATATTAAACAAAATAACACCTAACAATAGTTATTAATAATCAATCATACAAATAATTATTTAACTCTTTTAATTGCAACAATACTTTATCGCAAAAACTGGTACGGTTTATGTTGGTGCTTTTGCAATTGCAATTTTAGCTTGTTGGATTGTTTGCAGTGGATTAGTAATTCTTTAATTAACATATTGACTGATAGAAATTCTATTGGCCTATTAAAATCATATATGAAAATTTACTTGTCATACATGATTTTATTTGCGTTAAATGAACATTATTTGTTTATTTTAAAATCGACTTTTATTATAATAAATCGTACGCCCTGTTGGAGAAGCGGTTTAACTCACATCCCTCTCAAGGATGCATACATGGGTTCGAATCCCATACAGGGTACCATTTATAAGTTATGTCCGATAATTCGTTATCGGTTTTTTATACAAAAATATAATTAAACAGTCTGTTATAGTAATTTTTATAGAATTATAATTTTAGCGATTAATTGTGTGACGGGATTAGGAAAATTTGATGTACATTGTTCTACTGTAGAATTTGGATTTATATTATTTGAATTCAAAAGAACTAAAAATCAAATGTCCTTAAATTATATACGTTTTAAAATGATTTTTTAGAAAGTCATGGAAAACCTTGATAGTTTGCATT
>CAVEUG010000026.1:0-11843 GCA_963618895.1 Slackia isoflavoniconvertens
TAAATAACCACAACCATAGTTGACTTTTAAAATGTCATTTATGGTTTTAAAAAGGCCATTTAATTTCATAAATGACCTTTTATTGATATAGTCTTAACTTTTATAATTTTACTTTTTTAAAGCACCTTCATAAAGCTCAATATATTTTTCAGCACTCTTAGCCCAAGTATTATCTCTTTTCATAGCATTAGCAACCATTGACTTAAGAATTTTCTTTTCGTTATAAACAATCATTGCACTTGAGCAACAGCCAATCGCATCAATAACATTATAATTTTCAAAGCCAAATCCGTCAGCGGTTTTTTCATTATGAAGTTCGATGTTATATGGTGCAACACTATCCTTGAGACCACCAGTTCTTCGAACTATTGGAAGACTTCCATATCTTTGAGCAATCATTTGGCCTAAACCACATGGTTCAAAAGCACTTGGCATGATAAAGAAATCACTAGCAGCATAAAGTTTATGAGCAATATCATCATTATACCCAATATATACATAAGTATGTTTTGGGTTTCTTCTAATCAAGTTATCAAAGAAATCTTCAGCATATTTTTCGCCACTACCTAAAACAGCAAAAATACCGCCATTATTCGTAACAAAATCAGCCATGGAGAACATCAAATCTAAGCCTTTTTGATTCGTCAATCTTGAAACAACGGCAAACATTGGAAGTTTAGGATCTAATCCATGTTCTTTACAAAATGCTACTTTATTTGCTTTTTTCCCTTCAAGAGCATTGTCTACAGAATATTCTTTATAAATTAATTTATCTTTAGTTGGGTTAAATTCTCCATAATCCATGCCATTAAGAATACCTTCAAAATCATATTTTCTTAAAACCATTTCATACCATAAACCTTTACTTCCTTCTGGAGTTGTAAGTTCATAAGCATGGGTTGGTGAAACAGTAGAAATCTTATCAGCATAATGGATTGCAGCTTTTAAAGTAGAAACTTGATTTTCAAACTGAACATTGCCATTTTCATATAAATTAAATGGTAATCCATATAAATCCCATAAAGAACCACTACCTATATATCCCTTAAATAAAGGATTATGAATCGTTAAAACCGTTTTGATTCCTTTTAATGATTCTTCGTCTTTATATTTTTCTTTAAGCAAACATGGAATCATACCAGGTTGCCAATCATGAACATGAACAATATCTGCTTTAAAAGGTAAAGCCTTCAAGACTTCAATGACGGCATTTGCAAAAAATGCAAATCTTTCACCATCATCATAATAGCCATAATAATTTGGGCGATCAAAATATTGATCATTTTTAATAAAGAAATATTCGATTCCGTCTATCTCTTCGTTAAAGACTTCAAATTCAAATTTGCGCCAGTTCATTGACGTAGTTAACTTAAAAACAGGTTTTGCTTTAAGTTTTTGATATTTACCGCATTTAGTATAATAAGGAACAATAATTGAAACATTATGATTCATCTTAGCAAATTGTTTGCTAAGAGCATAAATTACATCTGCTAAACCACCAGTTTTGTATATCGGATTAGCTTCGCTTGCTACCATTACAATATTCATAATCTAAATATGGGCTCCTTGTGGGATATATAATGGTTCTTCTTTTGTTCCTTCGACATCTTTCTTAGTTTCAAAAACACAATGTTTATCAACAACACAATTTTTAAGATGCACACCTTTTTTAACAATTGTATTTGTAAATACAACACAATTTTCAACAGTTGCACCTTCTTCAACAATAACATCACGTGATAAAACTGAATGCTTAACAGTTCCATTGATTGTACAACCATTAGCAATTAAAGAATTACTAACTTTGCATTTTTCTCCATATAAAACTGGACGTGTATCGTGAGTTAATGTATAAATTGGCCAATTTTCTGGGAATAAAGTTTCAGTCATAAGCTTATGATTATCAATGCTTTCCATGGAAACATTGAAATAATCACTTAAACTTGCAACTCTTCTAAATTCTCCCTTATATTCAATTGCATTAACTTTTTCAATATATGTTGATAAATACTTAACTAAATCATTGATGGTAAACATTTGCGAAATATCATCAGCCTTCTTTAAAATTTCTTTTAAGTAATCAACATTAAATACATAAACTTCCAGACAAATTGTTGCTTTTTTGGTTCGACAATCATTTGTTTCAAATTTTTGAACATCCCCAATTGGATCGACAACACAACGCATTGCACGATATAAGGATGGGTCATCTGCATTTTCTACATTTGCAACTAAGCAACTCATTTGACGATTTGCTTTAATATGTTCTTCAATAACTTTATTATAGTCGACATGACCAACAAAATTAACTGGACAAACAACTACATACTTAACATTTGAATCATATAAGAACCAATCATTTTCAATAATGTTATGAATGTCTGTATTTAATTGAGGATTTAATAACCCTTTTTCATTAAGGAAAATATTTTGGAATCCAGTTTTTGGGTTTCGTAAGTAAGTATTTTTGCCGCCAAGATGTTTAATAATTGAACGGCTATGATCTCTAACTAAAATACCGATTTCATCAACTCCACTATTGGTTAAATTAGATAATGTAAAATCAATAAATGCATAACGACCAAGATAAGTAGTTGAAGCAATTGGACGATTTTTTGTTAATAAACCTAGATTTGATTGATTATGTAAATCAATAAGAGCAATCACATTATTCATATTATTGTAAACTCCTTTCGTAGTCGATTAATACAACATCATTGCTATCTTTATTTATAACTTCTTTTTCCTTGATAGTAGTTCCTGGAGAAATAATGGCATTATTTACATAAGCACCTTTACTAATAGTAACGCCTGGCATTAAAACGCTATTTTTAACAATAGCACCCTTCTCAACAGTAACCTCGTTTGAAATGACACATTGATAGACATCGCCATGAATTACAGCTCCTTGATTAACTAAACAATCTTTAACCACGCCATCACTTGCGATAAATTGTGGTTGTGAATGTGTATCTTCTGAATAAATTGTTGGGAATTCATCAAAATCAATTGTTTCACTATTTCTCTTTGATGGTAAAAGTTCCATATTTGCTAAATGTAAACTTTGTAACGTCCCAACATCTCTCCAATATCCCTTAAATCTATAAGCATAAATTGGTTTGTCTTGAGCTAAGAAACTTGGAATAATGTTCTTCCCAAAATCGTGTTCGCTCTTTGGATCTTTATGGTCTTCAACAAGAGCTTTTCTAAGTTCTTTATAATTAAAAATGTAAACACCCATTGAAGCTAAATTTGATTTTGGCTCTTTTGGCTTTTCAACGAACTTTGTGATTTTATCGTTATCTCCAACTTCTAAAATGCCAAATCTTGAAGCTTCCTTCCAATCAACTTCAATAACACTAATTGTGCAAGCAGCGTTATTTTTCTCATGGAGCTCAATCATTTCATTATAAGTAGTTTTATAGATATGATCTCCAGATAAAATTAATACATAATCTGGATCTTGACCATCTAAGAAATCAAGATTTTGATAGATTGCATCGGCAGTTCCTTCATACCAGTTCAAACCTTCTTCGGTTTGACGTGGAGGAAGAGCAACGCAAAGAGATTGGACTCCGTTAAAGCCCCATTTTTCCCCATCCCCAATATAATTGTTTAAAGCAACAGACTCATATTGAGTTAAAACCCCGCAAAGAGAGATACCAGTGTTGGCAACATTTGAAAGACTAAAATCGATAATACGATATTTTCCTCCAAAATAAACCGCAGGTTTAGCAATCTTCTTTGTTAATGCTTGAAGACGCGTACCTTTTCCACCAGCAAGAATCATCGCAACAACTTTTTTAGCCATATAATTTCTCCTTCCTTAGAAATATTATTAACTATTTTTGCCTTTTTTCATATAGCCTTACACAACTACTGTTTTTGTCGTGCAAAGTTACAAGTGTTTCATCAACAAGTTCGCTAATATCAGCAACTTTGTCGCTTGGAGCACTTAAAATGACCTGTAAATTGAATTTTCTTAATAAACGGACAGCTTCTTTAATTCTATTTCTATCCATCTTAGAGAATGCTTCATCAAAAATTATAATACGAATTGTATTCGCGAGTTCACCTTCATCGTGGACATGATAAAGTTGAGCAAACGAAGAAAGAACACTAATATAGAATGGGGTTTGAGTTTCACCACCAGATTTCTTCTTTAACATCTTTGAAAGTCTTTGTTCAACTTTTGTATCAATATTGGTAACAATCAAATCAAAGTCGAGATAACTACGATAATCAGTGAACTTTTCAATATTTGACATTAATTCACTCGTCTTATCGCCTTTATCATTAATATCGACGATTTGCTTAAACAAATCTTCCATGACATCTTTATATTTATTAATAAATTCGGTTTCATCTTCACCGCTTTCTAAAATCAAATCATCTTTAAGCATATCGTAATATCTACGATAAACTTGACTTGGTTTAACAGTAAATCTATAAGAATCTTTGCCAAATTGCGATTGAGCTAAAGCTGTATTTAAGTTTTCAATTTGATCTTCAACATCTTCAATTGCACTTCTTAATTTAAAAATAAAATCATCTTTAAATTGTTGAATTGCCTTGTTGTAACTATCGTTGATTTTTTCTTGATATTGAGGAAGTTCAACATCTCTAAATTCAACAAGTTCAGCCTCATATTTATCATTATTTTCGTCCGATGGATCATAAGAAAGATGATAATCATTAACATATTCTCTTCTTAAAGATCTAACTTGACCAAAAATATTATTTACAAGGTATTGTAAACGAGAAAGATTAACATTGTTTTCTTGATAAATTTGAAGAACACTCTTTCCTTTTTCGAGTTGTTCATTAAAAATAGGCAGAGCTTTTTCATCAACCATGAATGGATCATAATTATTCTTTAAATTTTCTTCTTTAACTTTAATTGAATTTTCTTCTTGAACAATCTTTTCTTTCTTTAGATTTTCGATTTCTTTTTCAAGATTACCTTTTTCGATTAAAGATTGTTCTTTATTTTCATTTAAATCTTTAATATCTTGTTCAACATCTTTTAAACGTTTATCAAGTGATTCAATTAATGTTGTGTCATGTTCTTTAAGTTGATCTTCAACATATTTGATTGTATTTTCTAAACCTTTAATTTGGGTAGAACGTTCGATTAAAACGAAGTTATTTGCAATTTCGTTTGTATTAATAACTTCAAGCTCATTAGCTCTATTAATTAAAACACTAATCTTTTTATAAACTTCCAAGTTTTTAATATTAGCAGCTAACTCCTTACTTTTTTCTTCTAAGAAACGTTGATCTAATGTACGACCAATAAACGATTCTTGATAAAGTTTTGGATTAATTTGTTGAAGGGCAAAATTACGATATAAATCGCAATTTTTAGTAATACCATTCATGGTATTTCTCGCTTCTTCAATAGAATTTGCTTTATATAATCGACCAATTAAATAATTTGTATAAGCTCTAGCACCTTCGTGGTCAGTAATAATTTCATCTGCTAAACTACCATTTTGAGCAACATAATTCTTTTCAATTATTCTCTCTTGATCAACTAAACTTGTTCCATAATATCTATATTCAAGTAATAAGTTTCTTAAAATTTTATATGCATCCAAGAAATATTTTGGTTCAACAAATAAATTGAATTTTTGTCCATAAAGGAAACCTTCAATTGCGTTACTCCAGCTTAAATCTTTTATATCAATCAAATCTGCAAAAATATCGACATCAATATGTTTATGATACTTATCATATAATTCATCTTCTAAACGATGTTTAATTTTAACGAGTCTTTGATCGTAAGATTTGCTTCCCTTTTTAATATTAACCTCATCATCTCTTAAAGTTGCAATTTTCTTTTCAATATTGAAAACAGAACGACTCAATGAAACAGATAATGAAGAAACTTTATTTTTAAATGATGTCAAAACAACCCTAAAGTTTTCAAGCTTTTCTTTAGTTAAATTTGCAACATTTTTAAGTTCTTCTTTTTTGAAGCTTTCACAAAGATCTTTAACCTTAATTGCCTCGTGTTCAAGATCGATTAATTCTCTAACACGATCTTCATCCAAAATATCCTTATTTATCGCACTTAATTCATTTGTGAGATTTGTTGTAGCAGCTAAATATTCATCACAATATTTTGCGAGATTTTGAGTAACAGTATCTTGATCTCTTCGAATCGATTTAATTTTTTCTTCAGCATCTTTCTTTTCACTTAAAAGTTCATCTGTTAAACGAATTGTGTCATTATCAGCTTTATCTTGAATAATTCTTAATCTGCGTTTTTCAAGTTCGGCCAAGTTACCATTAAATTCAGCAATTCCTAATTCGATTTCACGAATTCTTTTATTGCATTTTAAAACTTCATCTTTATAAGCGCCAAGTTTTTGTTTGCTAGATTCAAGTTCACATTTTTCAATAATATATTTTGAAATTTGGAAATTGTCTTGATGAGCCTTATATAAATCGTATAAATTTTTAATTTCGGTTAATCTATCAACACGTTTTTTAATATTTTCAGCTTCATTTTCAAGTCTCTTATAATTCAAAATATTACTTTGAAGATGACCCAATTCAATATTTTGTTGAGGATCACAAACATATTGTGTAATAAATGAAGTGATATCTGTAATTGGAGTAAATGATGTTGATTTCTTTAAAAGGCTGAAATATTTATCTTTTAACCCGCCAAATTTACGTTTTAAGAAATCTTGATATTGTCTATTGCTGTCAAAGAATTGGTATTTTCCAGAATAGTTTTCACTTAAGAATTGATTTAAACGTTTATAGTCTAAAGGCAATTTATTTTCGACGAACCCATTTTCTGGCATCTTATCATCAACAGAGAAGAAATGATGTTCTTCGCTACCATCTTCAAATGAATCAAAAACGATACCCATAAGTGAATATTCTTTATTCACATCATCATAAATTTCTAAAACTATATAAGAGGTAAATCTTCCGTTACGAAGATATTTAAATCCGTTATTATCAACATCGTCGCCAATTTCACCCCTTAAATATCCCCTTAAAGTACGGCTAGATTTTTCCATGGCAGCTTTGTTAAAACTTCTACCACTTGTATCGCCAAGTAAAACAACTTCAATAGCATCAATTAATGTTGATTTACCACTACCATTAACACCCGTTAAGAAAACAATTGGTTTAACATCAATAGTTTCATTCCAAAAATAATGCCAATTAATTATTCTTATTTTGGTTATAGTCTTCATAACTATCCTCCTTGTTTTCTTCTCTGCCTAAAGCAGTATTTTCAAGTCCTTGATTATTAATCTTGTCTAATGCTTCACTCATCGCAACAATCTTATTGTTGTCTAGAGCATAAACAATTGATGGAAGAATATAGAAACTAACATTCCCTTCATCATAACTTCCGCTAACTTTTGAAATAATATTGTGATTTGCTAAAAATCTTAAAGATTTAGAAATTTGTCTTCCACTTAACTTCTTTCCAGGCATGGTAATTCCATGTTCAAACATGGTTTTTATAAGACCAGGTGTTGTGATATAGATTGCATCATTAGTTTGAGAACCTTCTTTTTTCTCATCTTCAAAAATTAAACGAAGTGTGAATAAAAGCAAACTCGTTTCTCTATCGAGTCTCAATCTATTTTCTTCATAATCGTTAGATAAACAAATTACACCACTAACAACATCTTTTTCAATATGCCAACCACTATATTTAAGATAGTCTTCAATAAGGTTAAAATAACGCTCAATAAAACGGTAGTTAGGATTGGTTCTCATCATTTTCTCACGAGCATCAAACATATCTCTAACCACAAAACCTTTTAAAAGCAATACATTCACAACATGTGAAAATTCACGTTGATCAGCTACAGGTATTTTAATAAATTCTTCTTCAAACATATTAGTTAGCTTCCTTTCTATGGAAAATCAGGTTTGGAATAATATAATCACCATTTTTAATCTTTCCATCATCAACAATCTCGACAGTATAGAAACAACTTTCATCATCTTTCTTGATTGTTGCTAAAATCAGACAAATAAATGCATCAAAATTTGGGAGCAAAATATCTTTTGTTTTTAAATCTCTGTCACTTCCAAAAGCTTTTTCCATAAATTCATAAATTCTTTCATCCGTATAAATATTTTTAGTTTCTTCTAAGAAATTATCCATGATAAATTGGCTAGCATCATCAAAATTAACAATTTCTAGAGGAGTTCCATCAAATTTAAACTTTCTTAAAAGTGGTAACGAAACCGATTCGCTATCAATATAACCTTGTTCAGAGAAACCTGAACAATCTTGCATCATAGATAAAATCTTTGCCAATTCACGTCCATTCGATATATTTTTTGCATAAGATTTAAATATATTTTCAAGATGACCTTTGATTGTTCTATCAGTATTATTAAGATAAAGAATTTTACTAGCACTACTCTTTGTATAAGCACTATTTTCCTTATCAATTGACGAAATTAATTCATTAATTGTTTCATAAGTATCAGTAATGTAATTGATTCTTTCAATAACATCTCTTTCAATTTCTTTTTTATTGTTGTTTGAAGCGCTTAAAGCAGCTTGTGAAACAAGTTTTTCTCTCAATTCTTTATTTGAAACCCATTTTTCTAGAATTTTTATAATTGGTCTTTTAAATTTAGCAACACTATCAAAAGTTTTTAATGGGTGATAATATCGGTCACTAATTTTTGTTTTATAAACATCAAAATAAGAATGTAAAACCGTATTTGTATCAAATGTTTTGCCAAGTCTAGTTTGAAAAATACGAATAGAATGAATCAAAGTAATTAACTCTACTTTGAGTTTCTTTGTATTTTGGTAACATCTTACTAAAGTAGCATACATTAATTCGTCTGGCTCTTCATCTTCTACTTTAAGTTCACTATAAGTTGAATGAACCAAAGAAAGATAAGGTGCAGTTTCATCTGTAATAATTTCATTAAATGATTTCAATAAAGCGATCGAATATTGTGGCAAAACAATTGTCTCTTCAAAACTTTCTGGATCAATTGCGACATTAATCCAACCAGTTTCTTCAAGTCTTCTAATAATAAAAGCGGCTTTATTGCTAACTGATGACCCAACCAAAGCCTCGTCACTATCATCTAAATCATCAATTTCTTCTTCAGTATAATCAAATTTTTCTACAACAGAGGCATTCTTATCTTTTAAGGCTTTTAAATAATCTTGTTTATTAATCAAAGCTTCATCGTTTTGTAAAAGCTCAAAAAGTACAACAAGACTTTCTGCGTATATAGCTCGATTTTTTCCGGCAAAAATCGAGAAATAATTCGAAGGCAATATATCAAATAAATCCATTTAATTTCTATCCCTAAAATAACATAAAAATTATATCATAAAATACCATTCATAAAAAGAAAAAATGTCGCAATTTTTGACACTTTTTTGTTCAAAAAATTTCTATTTCATAATTAACTTTTAAAGCAATTCCGTACAAGATTAAATATTTATTTAATACTTGAAATAAGTTATCTATAGTGCTATTATTAAACACGCTGATTTAAAGGAGGAAAAACGAAATGTCAAGAGTATGTCCTATTACAGGTAAAGGTCCATTATCTGGAAATACAAGATCACACAGTTTAAGAACATCACGTAGAAGATGGAATGTTAATTTACATACATATCAAATACTTATTGATGGAAAACCTTATAAGGTTAGAATGAGCGCTAGAGCATATCGAACCCTCAATAAATCAACTAAAGAAAACTAATTAAAAGCCTTCTTCTTGAAGGCTTTTTTAGTACCTACGATAAAACAAAAAAGTATGAATAGTTCGAGAAAAAATCATTTATGATTTTTCGAAGATATGTAATTCTCAAAAAACTCATAAATGAACTTATAATGATTGGAGGTTATATTTTATGGAAAACAAAACAAATGTAATGAGAATTTTAGATAAAGCAAAAATAAAATACAATTTCTTGGAATGTATAAGTGAGCCTTTTGTATCTGCAGAAGCAATTTGCAAAAATCTAAATTTGAATCCTGAAAAAGATTTTAAAACACTTGTTACCATAGGAAAATCACATATGAATTATGTTTTTTGCATTCCTGCACCTAAAACTTTAGACCTTAAAAAAGCTGCTAAAATTGTTAATGAAAAAAATATTGAAATGCTTCCGTTAAAAGATCTATTAAAAACAACCGGCTATGTACATGGAGGTTGTTCTCCAATAGGAATGAAAAAACAATTTAAAACTGTTTTTGATATTTCCGCCAAAAACTTTAACACAATATATATTAGTGCTGGCAAAGTAAATGAAATAATTGAGATAAATGTCGAAGATATTACAAAACTAATACCATGCACTTTTGAAGATATTACAAAATAAAAACGCGCCAACTAGGGATTGTTAATTTTAATAATAACAAACCCATCCTCCCATTCCGTCTGAATAACAATTTTGATGCATGTTTGCAGAAAGTGCCGCAACGAAACCAACAATTTCTAATATCAATGCTAAAACTGCTAAAAATAAACCAATAGAAGCACAAACAATTGTAGCAGTTCTATTTGTTTTTGTACCTCTAACTAAAGCAAGAATCCCAAAAATAATTGATAAAATAGGGAACCAACAAACACAAATTGAAACAATACCAAAACCTAAACCATCATCCTCTTGCTTAACAGGTTGTTGTTTAGGCTTCTCTTGTTTTTTACCACAACTTGTGCAATAAACAGCATCATCATTTAATTCATTTTTGCAATATATACAATATTTCATTTTAATACCTCTCGTTACGATATAAATTCTATACCTTATTCAATAATAAATGTAATAAAATTTTACTCAATAAAAGTAGAAACAAAATTATTAACAATTTTATAAAACCTTTCAGGGTCTTTTGATTCACTTGAACAATGTGCTGCTCCTTCAAAAGTGTGTTGTTCTTTATAAATATCTTTAGGTATTGAATCGAAGTTTATTTTTAAATTACTATATGGGACAAATTTATCAGCAGTTCCATGAATTAAGCAAACTGGTGTTTTACATCTAGGAAGAGCTTTTGACGTTGTTTCATTAAAATGCATTTTATAAAAAACTTTGCAATAAAGCTCGCCAATGGATACTAGCAATCTTGAGCATTTTAAATGCATCATATTTTTTGATGTATGCAAGAATTGAGCATCTAAATCACTATAACCACAATCAGCAATAGCACATTTAACGTTTGATTTTAAATCTTCTCCAAGTCCTAAAAGAACAATATGAGCCCCCATAGAATGTCCAAACAGACAAATTTCTGATTTTTCATCAATTGAAGAAACATAATTCACCCATGAAACAAGGTCATCTTTTTCTTTTGGGCCCATTGTAAAATATTTTCCACCACTATCCCAATTACCTCTTTCATGAACAACAAAAATGTTATATCCATAATCATAAAATAAATGAATTAAACTAGACCATTCAGTTAAAACAGTTCCCCTATAACCATGAAAAAATATTACGTATTTATGAGACGAATTTTTTGCTTTTAAGAAATTAGCCGCTAATTTAATCCCATCATTTGCATCAATAAAAACTTCATCAAATTTATGAGCTAAAATAAACTCTTTATCATTTTTTATAGTAACTGTTTCATCCATTCCTCTACCATTATTTGCGTAATATTTAGTTAAATCTTTTCTTTTTAAAGAGGTATTGTAAAAGAAAATGCCAATGGTAAAAAACAATATTAGAAAAAGTACTATTAGACTTAATAGTACAATCCCAAAAACAAAAAATACAACTTGCCAATTAAACATTAGAATTTGTACATCCACCTTCAATATATTTAGGAACATCAGCATAATCTATTCCTAATCCTATTGAAAAAATA
>CAVEUG010000027.1:0-11118 GCA_963618895.1 Slackia isoflavoniconvertens
ATCTTAAACCTTCATCGCCAGAATCGTCTTCTCTACTAAAATATTTTATATCCTTATAATAATTTGCAATACATTGAACAAAATATGGATAAACGGATTTATATTCCCTTAAAGCTTTTTCAACATGATCGTATATACAATCATTTAAAATTTCGCAGATAGAAATAGCAATAATTTTGTTACCAATCTCAATACAAAAACAATCTAGTCCAAGTCCATCAAAATCTTTTGCAATTGTTATGGATTGATTGAGTTCATTTTTAGCTTCTTCGGAATCTATTAGTTTGGTCTTGCTAAATTCATGTATGAAATTAATAACTTTATCTTTATCCGCAGGCGAACATTTCCTAAAAACGGCATTAGGATAATCTTTTGTAAACTGTTTTACATGATGTCTTTTACTTGAGTAAGCCCCTCCTGCAAAAGTTTGAAAGTCTTTATTTAAATAAATATAGTCCGACCAATTTCTGTCAAAATAAAAATCAGAATGTGGAAATCTTTTCTTTAAATCTTCTAAATGCGATTCATCAACGCAACAAAATTCTAGTTTCTTACATTCGCTATTTAATTCATATTCTTTAATCAAAGAAAACATCCCATCGACGTTTTTCCCCATTGGATAATAAAAAGAGTAACAATTATCGTCATATATTTCTTTAAAAGTTAATGTTTCATCAACAATTGAATAACTACTTTTGAAATAGTTATGCCACATTAACTTTTCGCCAAGTGTATAATCACAACTCAGATATGTATTTTCGTTTTTAAAATAAGAGTGAAATTTTTCCTTAATCTCTTTTAAATCATATTCTTTAAATTCAAGCATAAATTATTTTATTAATTCCTCTAAGGCGTAAGAAACGCCATCTTCTTTGCAATCTTTAGTTAATATCTTTGCCACTTCTTTAACTTTTTCGACAGCATTACCCATTGCAACACCATTATATGTTTTAATCATCTCATAATCATTCATTTCATCGCCAAAACAATAGCAATCTTCATCTTTAATATTTAATAATTTAGCAAGTGTTTTAACACCTCTAACTTTGTCTGTTTCTTTATTAACAAATTCATGATATATAACTGAACTATCAACAAAATGGAATTTGTTTTTTTCTTCTTTAAAACCAATTGCTTCAAATTCATTTTTTTGCATTGATACCATAATTTTTAAAATAATGTCATCATCTTTCAATGGTTCTTTATTAAAATCTTGTAATCCAATATTATTATTACAAATTGATTCCATTACAGTATTCCTAGTTTTATAAAAATAACCAATTTTATCAATTGTATAGCAATATATTGCTCCTTTATGTTTTTTTACTTCTTGTTCGTATTTATTGTTAAAATCAACAAAATCCCTATACGTTAAAGAAACTGTTTCTAAAACATTCCCTTCATAGTCATAAGTTGCTCCACCATTTGCAGCAATTGCAAACTTTTTACCATCATGTAATAAACCTAAAAATTTCTTAATCCCAGCAAATGGTCTGCCACTAGCAATAGCTATTGCATCTCCTCTATCTAAAATATTATTTAAATTAGAAATAGTTCTTTTTCTTAATCTTCCAAAAGAATAGACAAGAGTTCCATCAACATCAAATACAAAAAGTTTCATGGCAATTATTATAAACAAAAAAGATATATAAGCAAAAGAAATACCACTTTATTAAATATAATAAATCTAAACTATCTAAAATTTATTTATTAAAACAATCCGTAATGTAAGTCAAATAATTTGTGATTAAAGTTCTATTGGAAGAATTGATTGATAAATTATATCCATAGTTTTTATGATTAAAATAATATAAACACTCATCACTTTTTAAATTATAAAAAAATGTAATATCATTAATTTTTACATTACTGGTTGCTTTTTTATATTCAGCTAAATCAATAAGATATATTCCATTTTTTTCAATATATAAACTAATTTCAATATCTTCACTTGTGTTATAGTCAACAAAATAAGCTACAGTATTCCCTGTTTTATAAGAATTTGTATCTTCTTTTAAAGTATATTCAGCATAAGAATTAACTTTTTTGTCTTCAACAAATGGCAGAAATTCCTTTGCTTTATAATTTGTGTAATTTTTATTCAAGTCATTCATTGAAATTGGGTTTAGGCCTACTCCCTGGACAGAATTTATTGATTTTTTTGTAAAATAATAACTTGTAAATGCTATTAATATAACAAACACTATAAAGGCGACTAAATAAATGATTTTATTGTTTTTAGAACTATTAAGGGAATTGTTTAAACCATGATTGTTTGTTGTTGCTGTTGCAGGAACTAAAGATTCTTCAACGACGTATTCTTTATTCAAATATTCTTTAGCTGCACAAGTAACATCTTGAGAAGGCATTTTGCCTTCGTCAATATATTTAGAAAATATCGCATTGAGTTTTTGATCTTTTTTATCATGCTTTTTCATTTAGTCGCCTCCTTATAACATAAAACAATTTAAAATTTATTTTTGTCCACTTAAATTAAAGTCTTCATATATTCTTCTGCCTTAGCGATTTCTTTTGCCACATAAGATTTTGATTTTCCTACTTCTTTAGCAATTTCTCTAACGGTCATATCTAAAAAATACTTCATATAAACCATCTTCTTAACAATTGGAGGAGCTAATGAATTCATCAATTTTTCGACCAAAAGTTGTGTCGATGTCTCTTCTTTAATATCTTCGTCCGTTGAAATAGAAAAAAATTCATCAATATCATCTACTTGAGAACCCTGCTTTTCTTTAAGAGCATTTAAAGCAGTATTTCTAACGATCATACAAACCCATGAGTAACCATTCGTCCCAATTTTATATTTATTTATGTTTTGTACAATTTTAAGGAAACTTTCTTGAACAATATCTTCTGCAGAAAAAGAATCTTTAACAATCCCTCTTGCAATTGCTAGCATTATCTTGCCCATTGAATAATACAGAAGATCAACTCCACTATCTTTTCCTTCTTTAATCAAAGAAAATGCCTGTTCAGTTTTTTCGTACAATTCGTTATTCACTTAAATACTCCCAACTAATTTTTATTGTATTTCTTATTACGTAAGCTTGTAAAGAATAAAGTTTTTATTCAAATTTATGGACAAAACTAAAATTTCTTTTGTTCTATGTATTGAAATAAACGGAGGAAGCTTTAAAGCTATATTTTATGAAAAAGAAACCAACTCTCTATATTATTATTCTTACCTTATGGGCATTTTGCATAATTATATTAGGAATATCTTTAATAAGAATCATTCTTAAATTAGATGATTTTTCAAGTGTAAAAACAATCGTTATTATAGCCTTATTGACCATTAATAGCTTAGTTCTTGCAATGCTTTGGCTAGGAAGTATTAAAGATTTTATATTCTCATTAAGTTACGCCTTATTCCACAAAAAAATAAACAAAGAATATACAAGAATAAAAGAAATTCCATTCGATAAAGATTCATCGCCACGTGTCTTGCTTTTATATTGTACATGCGATGATTTCAATAAAACCGCTTTATCAAAATGTATGGAACAAGATTATCCAAACTTTAAAACAATTATTTTAGATGATAGCAAAGATAAAAGATATCTTGATGAAATAGATGCTTTTAAAAATCTTCATAAAGACATTGAAGTGGTTCGAAGAAAAAATAAAAGCGGATATAAAGCAGGAAATCTGAACAACTATTTAAAAGGCAAAACAGATTACGATTATTTTGTTGTTTTAGATAGTGATGAAGTTATTCCATCGAATTACATAAGGCAAATACTCAAGTATTTTGCATACAATAAAAACTGTGGAGCAGTCCAAGCAAGACACAAAGCACAAAAAGGAGTGAATGTATTCCAAAGATTAATGGGGCTTTGTGTCGGTAGTAACGGCGAAACAGTCCAAGTTATTAAAAATTTCTATGGATCAAATGCATTAATTGGGCATGGAATGACAATAAGCAAAGAATGTTATGAAAAAACCGGAGGATTCCCTTTAGTTGTTGCGGAAGATATATCATTTGCTGTTGAAATTAAAAATGCTGGATTAGATATCATTTATGCGCCTGACATTCTTTGTTATGAAGAATTCCCTATTAATTATGTTTCTCTTAAGAAAAGACAATGCAAATGGACTCAAGGAAATCTTGAATATATGAGAAAATATAACAAAGATATTGATAACAGCAAGATGTCGTGGTTTGAAAAACTTGACATAAAACTATCACATTATAGTTTGCCAATTGTTCCATTATTAAGTTTCTTATTAACATTATGTACAATTTGCCTAGGATTTTTAGGATATCCAATTATTAAATATTCTTTAATAGTTTATTTAATTATGATTGTATTCTTGTGCTCGCCACTTATTCCTGATTTATTTGTTTATAAAAGAACAAAAAATGCACTCTTATTAATACCTTATTTCTTATTAAATATTGCAACTTATGCTTCTTTTGCTCCTATGATGTTAAAAACATTATTCCTCGGCATATTAGGCAAAAAAGCCAAATTTATTGTTACACCTAAAGAATCAGAAAAATTCAGCTTCATTGAAATAATTAAATATTCATTGGATTCATTAGCTTTTGGAATAATATTAGGCACATTAGCCATACTCTCTTGTGGCAGTATTTTGCCTGTTATATTCTTAGTAGTTGGTTGTGTAGCTGCTCCATTTATAATTGCGTTATCAAATATAAATGTTGCAATCAACAAGCAATATAAAAGACTTGCTAAAAACTAAAACAAAATCAATATCTATAGCTTAATTATTATAAGCCATAAGAATCAATATTGAATTTCTCCACCAAAAAAGACGCCCCATAATGCGTCTTTTTTTACTAATGAATCCCTTAAACTTAGGAGTTAAAGCTTTTAGGATCTACATTTTCTACATAGGAATCAACAAAATCAATAAAACTACGACTTACGTTCATCTTACTTTTTTTGGAGAATCCCATTGTTTTGGCGATTTTTTTAATCATCTTTGCCATACAATATTTCCTCCTTTTCTTTTCGTGTGGAATCCAAACAATCCGTAAAAATCATTTGGGTTTTAAATGATATCATGAGCAAAAATAGTGTCAACACTTTTTTTGGAAAAATTTTCATCTTTTTACGAAAACAAAAATATACATAAATTATTAACTTCCATCTTCTCAAAAAATAAACTTAACTTATACTTATCACATGTATACAACAAAGTTAAATTTAATAGATACCGAAAAAGGTATTAAAATCATCAAAGATTCTTTTGAGAAAAACCTTGCAAAAGAACTAAATTTATTAAGGGTTTCAGGACCACTATTTGTTAATAAATCAAGTGGTTTAAATGACAATTTAAATGGTGTAGAAAAACCAGTTTCTTTTAATATTGCTGGAGTTGAGGATGAAATTGAAATCGTTCATTCATTAGCTAAATGGAAAAGATACGCGTTAAATGTGTATGATATTCCAATTGATTCAGGAATATATACAGATATGAATGCTATTAGAAAAGATGAAAAAGAAGATAATTTGCATTCAATATATGTTGATCAATGGGATTGGGAAAAACATATAAATGAAGAGGAACGAAATATTCCCTTTTTAAAGAAAACAGTTAAGAAAATATATAAAGCCATACTTGCAACTCAACATGTCATACTTGAAAAATACCCACAATTGGATAGGATTTTTGATAAAAATATCACTTTTATCACTTCAAAAAAATTATTGTCGTTATATCCAAATTTAACCCCTAAAGAAAGAGAAACAGAGATTTGCAAAAAGTTTGGAACAGTTTTTGTAATTGGGATTGGTGGTATATTACCAAATAAAAAACCACACGATTTGCGTGCCCCCGATTATGATGATTGGAAATTAAATGGCGACATTTTAGTTTATTATCCACCCCTTGAACAAGCTGTTGAAATTTCTTCAATGGGCATTAGAGTTGATAAAAATTCTTTAATCAAACAACTTGAATTAACTAATAATTTAGATAGACTTTCTCTACCATTTCACCAAGCTTTAATTAATGATGAACTCCCATTATCTATAGGAGGCGGGATTGGCCAATCCAGACTTTGTTTAGTTATGCTTAATAAAATCCATATTGGAGAAGTCCAATCTTCAATCTGGAACGAAGAAGAAAAAGTAAAAGCAAACGAAAAAAATATCAAACTTTTATAACAATTCTATACATAGTTATGAGCTCGATTTAATTTAAAAAGAATTTTTAAGATAAATTGGATATAAGAAATAAATAAGAGCAAAAGCTGTACTTGTTAACGACATCAACAACTCAAGAATTAATATAATCATTGAAGCGACTCCACTAACGCCTAGTTCAGTTGCATTTGCAACTATTGCTTTAATTCCTTCAACTGTTGTAAAAATTAAAGAAACCGAAGTAAGAATTGCAAGAACGAACATAATTGTTCCAAAAACAATTAAAGCAGTTGTGTAACCCTTTCTTCTTTCTTTTGTGTTTAAAGCAAGAAATATAAAATAAACAATCCCTAAAATAGTACCTAATGATAAGAAATAAATTTGTGGGTTTCTCCAATTAATCATTAAGCCAGAAAGATTTCGAATCACTTGAAAAATAGCAGGAATAACATACGAACTAAGTAACAACATACAAATTCCTATATATATAAATGCAGGATTCGATCTACCTCTTGTAAAATAACTGCAAATGAATAAATAGAAAAGGACATTAATTGCATAATTAATTAATCCCACCACAAAACCATATGTGTTAAGTGAATTAGTTGCAATAGCTAAAACTAATTGGATCAAGAGCAAAACAATATATATAGTTGAAAGAACCATACCTATCGTCGCAATAGAATAACTATCTGATAATTTTTTTCTAGACATAATTAACCTCGACATTTTTTTATAAAACATAAATATAATAAACTATATAAGAATGAATTACATTAAAAACTATTGACTTTAACCCTCCGTTTTGCGATATTTCATTTGCTGAATTTAAGGAAATTAGAAAGGAGAAACTATGGAAAATGTTAGAAGTAATATCATAGAAGGTAGTGTTTTTAAGGGTTTTGTTAAGTTTTCCTTACCAATTCTATTTGCGTTAATTTTGCAAGCTTTGTATGGCGTTGTCGATCTTTGGACGGTCGGAAGATTTTCATCAACTGCTAATATTTCAGCGGTCGCAATTGGCAGTCAAACTATTCAAATAATAACTGGTTTCCTTACAGGCTTAGCAACCGGTGTCACTGTAATACTGGGTAAAAAAATAGGAGAAAAAGATTATAAAGGTGCATCAAAAACAATCGTTTCAAGTATTATTCTGTTTTTAATCCTTGGCTTTTTAATTAGTATCTTAATGGTTTTTCTCGCAAAACCAATAGCGCTTTTAATGAATACACCTGAAGAGGCCCTCGAGCCCACAATTAGATATATACAAATTTGTGGTGGCGGATCAATTTGTATAGCTGCTTATAATTTATTAAGTGCTATCTTTAGAGGATTAGGAGACTCCAAATCTCCATTACTTTTTGTTTTTATTGCTGCTGTAGTAAATATAGTTGGCGATTTAGTTTTAATATATAACTTTAAAATGGGAGCGGTAGGAGCCGCAATTGCTACTGTTGCTTCTCAAGCATTAAGCGTATTGCTGTCTTTAGTATATTTCAAGCTTAAGAAATCAGCATTTGTATTTGAAAAAGATTCATTAAAATTTGATAAATCCACTACAAAGACTATAGCCAAAATTGGTCTTCCAGTTGGTTTCCAAGATTTTTGCAGCGAAGTTTCTTATCTTTTATTATTTGCATTTGTTAATGTGCTTGGTCTTGTGGCCTCTGCTGGAGTTGGAATTGCCGAAAAAATTGTTATATTTGTTTTATTAATTCCAAACACATTTATGCAATCTATTTCAGCTATGGTTGCGCAAAATATAGGCGCAAACAACATAAAAAGAGCTGATAAAATTCTAGGTGTCGGATTAATTCTAGCTATTATTTTAGGAACTATTGTTTCTATAATAATTTTCTTTTTTGGAGAATCTTTATCGACTATTTTTATTGATAAAACAATTGAAAATGCAACCGAAACAATCAAAGACTCAGGCTTATTTTTAAAAACTACTTCAATTGAATGCTTTCTATTTTGTATAGCCTATTGCTTTATGGGTTATTTAAACGGAAGAGGCAAAACAAGATTTGTTATGATCCAAGGTATATGTGCAATACTCTTGGTAAAAATACCCTATTTATATTTAGCAACATATGTAATGGAACCAAATCTATTTAATATGGGTCTTGCTCTTGTTTTCTCTGCACTTTTTTCATTAATTGTATGTTTACTCTATTTCTTTATTTTTAAACATAAAGAAAAGAAATCTCAAAATTTATGATTTATTTAAATCTATAAAAGTCCAAACTTTCGTTTTAAATATTTTTCAAACTTGAAACAAAAAATCAATACATGTTCTTAATAAAATCATTTATGACATACTAAAAATAATGTTATTATTTCCTTTAAAATAGTAAAATAGTTGCATGGAAAACAACAAAATTTTAGGTGTTAAATCAAATCAATATACTTTTGCATACACTATTGCTTTTATTTTATCGACAATAGTTGCAATTATTATGTATTTGCCTGTTTTAAGAGTGGATTTTAAAGAATCTTGGCCTTATTTAATTACATCAATTATTTTCATTATTTTTGATGTTATTTTAATTATTCTATTTATTAACTTTAAAAGAAGGCCCGTTAATTTAATTGAAATTGATGGGAAAACATTAGTTTTAAATAGATCAAAAAAAGAAACAATAATTATTCCTTTTGAAAAATTAGTGGATTCAACAATCTCTTTTACTTTCTTTGGAATATTCGTTCATAATTCAGGAGCAATAGTTTTAAAAACAACTGATAACAAAAAATATAGAATTGGATACTTAAAGGACTACATAAAAATAAGCGGCCAAATTAATAGCATTAAATTTATTGAAAAGATGGGAGGGAAATTATGAATCCTTTGCAAAGATTAGGTATTAGGATAATTAATTATTCATTAGCTTTCGTTGAATATTTCTTATATTGGCCCGAACCAAAAGTTATTACCAAATATGATGAAATGGCAAACATTTTGAAAAAACACAAAATAACAAATGTTTTGCTTGTTTCTGGCCCTAATATTTCAAAACATGGTTTAACTAAATCATGCAAAGATGCACTTTCTTCTGCTAGAATTAATTTTATCGAATTTATAAATGTTTCAAACAATCCAACTTTTGAAAACTGTTATGAAGGTAAAAAAATATATTTAGAAAATAAATGCGATGGGTTGATTGCAATAGGCGGGGGAAGCGTCATGGATTGTTGCAAAACTATTGGTGTTTTAGTTAAAAATAAAGGCAACATAGAGAAATTTAAAGGATTATTTAAAGTTAGACACAAAATGCCATTTATGATAGCTTTCCCAACAACTTCTGGGAGCGGAAGTGAAACTACAGTCGCCGCCGTTATTAGAAACGAAGAAACTGGCGAAAAATTCCCAATTGAATCAATGAAACTTGTGCCAAATTATGCTTTCTTAGATGGTAATATGCTCATAAATTTGCCACCTATGACATTTGCAACAACCGGCATGGATGCTTTGACTCATGCTATAGAAGCATATTTAAATATTGATACAACTTCAAAAACTAAAAAATATTCATTAGAAGCATGCAAATTAATAAAAGATAATTTACTTCAAGGATATAATGATAAAAACGATTTAGTCGCTAAAAGCGAAATGTTAAAAGCTTCGTTTTTAGCAGGAAAAGCATTTACGAGAAGCATGGTCGGAAATGTTCATGCAATTGCTCATGCAATTGGTGGAAAATATAATTTACCACATGGATATTTAAACGCAATTCTTTTACCGAAAGTTTTAGATATATATAAAAATCGAAACAAAGGGCTTAAAAAAATGTCAAAAATTGCTATTTATATTGGTGTAGGAAAACCAAGTAATTCAGAAATCACAAATACTAACTTATTAATTAAATGGATTGAGGACATGAATGCTAAATTCGGCCTCCCTACATACATTAGAGAAATAAAAAAAGAAGATATTTATAGCTTAGCCCATGCTTCATATAAAGAAGCAATTCCACTTTATCCTTGTCCCGTTTTATTCAATGAACGAGACTTTAAAGAAATATATGAATCATTAATGACAAAATAACAGGAGACTATCATGGATAAAATTTTAAGTGAAGGCGAATTATTAGACAATAAAGGTAATTTAAGAGAATGTGGTTTTAGTTACGATCTAGTTAGAGAATATAATCGTAAAGATATAAAGGGGTTGAAATCACGCATTAAAGAGTGGGATTATTATCTATTTTTAAATGACGATTTTGGTGTCGGCCTAACAATTGCCGATAATTCATATATGTCTCTTGTCAGTGTTAATTTCATGGATTTTAAATTTAGAAAACACATGAATAAAAGCATCATAAAATTTTTTAGTTTCGGTAAAATAGGTTTCCCTTCTACTTCTAAAAAAGGTGATGTAATTTATGAAGATGGCAAAAACTTTAGTTTCAAATTCTTGAATAATGGAACCGAAAGACATCTTACTGTTTATCTTAAAAACTTTACGAAACATAGTGATTTCAAATGTGATTTTGTAGTAACTCAAACAAGCGATAAATCAATGGTCATTGCTACACCATTTAAAAAGAAAAGACATTTCTATTACAATCAAAAAATTAATAATTTGCTTTGTAATGGCACTTTCTCAATTGGTGAAAGAAAATATAAATTTGAAGATGCTTTAGGTGTGTTGGATTGGGGAAGAGGCGTATGGACTTATAGCAATACATGGTATTGGGGATCGCTTTCTTATAAAGATAAAGATGGGACAATAAAAGGGTTTAATCTTGGTTATGGATTTGGTGATACAAGTGCAGCAAGCGAAAATATGCTATTTATTAATAAAGAAGCTTATAAATTAAATGATGTTCAATTCCTTATCCCAAAAGACGAAAAAGGAAATTATAAATACGAAGAGCAATGGAAAATTATTAGTGAAAAAGGTGATATAAATTTAACTTTTACTCCTATTGTTGATCGTAATGTTGACACAAATTTAGGAGTTCTTTGTTCTTTACAGCAC
>CAVEUG010000028.1:0-5992 GCA_963618895.1 Slackia isoflavoniconvertens
AAGAAAACAATATCTACAGTAACGCTTCCATTTTCAGTGTCGATATTTGTAATTTTACCTTCAACACCTTCAAATGTACCATTAATAATTTTGACTTCGTCGCCAATCTTGTATTGATCATACATTGATTTATCAACAATACCCATCTTCTTAAGGACGGTTTCCATTTCTCTTGCGCCAACTGGTGTAGGTTTTTGACCACCACCACTAGATCCAACAATACCAGTAACACCCTGGGTATTACGAACCATAAACCATGAATCATCAGTCATGATCATTTCAACAAAAATATATCCAGGATATAAGTTTCTAATTTTTGGTGGGACATCGACCAATTGACCAGTCTTTTTATCAACTTTCTTCTTTGGTTTTCCATCTTTATCCAAAACAGGGATTTCTTCATTAGCAACAACAACTCTAAAAACTTTGTCAGCTAAGTTCATAGACTGAATACGATTTTTAATGTTTTCAGCAACTTTATCTTCATGCGATGAATAAGTAGTAACAATATACCATTGCTTCTCGTTTAAATCTTTTTCTTCCATTTTAATTCCTACTTTCTACTATCTAAGGCTTTCAAAAGCATTTCTAAGTTGAGTAATTAAAGTACCGGCAGCAGCATCCTCAATAGCTAAAAAAACTGCAGCAAAAACTGTAATAACTAATACTGTAGCAACGGCTTTCCAAAATTCATCTTTTTTAATCCAACGAATTCTATGTGCTTCTTTAGCGACACCCTTAAAATATCTAACAATCTTTCCCATAACTCAATTACCTGCTTTCTTTATGAATCGTATGTTTATTACAATGAGGACAATATTTTTTAATTTCTAAACGCTCAGTTGAATTTTCACTTTTCTTAGTAGTAGTATAGTTTCTACTTAAACATTCAGAACAAATCAAAATAACTTTTTTCCTCATATGATTCATTATAACCTTCCTTTGGTAAATTAATATAAGAAATTATATTTCTTTTGTCAATATTAAAGTCGCTAATCTTCGCAAGGAGTAGGAATCTCTTTTGATTCTTCATTGTATTTAATCTTTTTAAGAAAATGTTTAATTTTACTGCTTCCGGTTTTAAATTTTCTAAGACATTTTCCATACTTTATTTTCGACATTCTCGAAATTTCTAGAAGGCTATAAGATTGAGTTAAAAACTCAAAAATATATTTCTCTTCATCATCTAAAACTTTTGATGCAGGGCCTAAAATTATCGAAGCCAATTCCTTATCATCAATTCGCTTTTTATTTTCATCATGATCAAGTTCGCAAATATAAAAATCATTACTAAAATAATCGTCTTCTTTACCATTTGAAGCCGCTTGTCTCTTGCGAGTTACACACTTTGCTCTTTTGTGAATTGCCTTAACTCTTTTGTATAATGAACAATTAAAATATTGCAAAACATAAACACCTATATTTTCATTAAATTCAGTGAGTAATTGCATAAAACAATATGTAAATTCTTCACGAACTTCTGCAAATGTTAAACCAACATCTCTAAACCTATACCACAATCTATACATATATCTATCTGTATGAGCTAACAAAGAATCGTATAAATATCTTTGTGATGACTTATTTCCTTCTCTACTTTCAACCAAGTATTTAATAGCAACTTTGTTATTTTTAAGGTTGATAAAATCAGACTTTTTCATTAAAAGTCTCCTTTCATTTATTAAATTAAAACATCATTATCGTCTATTTTCTTGTACTTAATTCGTATAAAACAATTGCGCATGATACCGATGCATTAAGGCAACTAACGTGTCCTTGCATTGGAATTTTAGTCATATAATCGCAGTTTTTTCTTACAAGTCGCGAAATGCCATAGCCTTCGCTTCCAACAACAATCGCTAATGGACAATCTTTAGGAATGGATTTTAAGTCGTTAGTAGCCTCACCTGCAAGACCAACTACCCAAAACTTGTTTTCTTTTAGTTTATCTATTGTTTGCGATAAATTCACAACTTCACAGCATTTGACGTAACTAATGGCGCCTGCAGAGGTCGTTGCAACAGTTGAGTTTAATGAAACACTATTATGTTTTTTATAAATAACCCCAGCTACACCAAAAACATCGCAACTTCTCAATATTGCTCCTAAGTTATGAGGATCGCTTAATTCATCAAGTATAACAATGATTGGGTTTTTTTGATCCTTACAACTATCTAACAATTGCTCTAAAGAATAAGTTTTGTAATCTTTTACTTCTGCTATGCATCCTTGATTTCTTGTGCCAAATCTCTTAGAAAATTCATTCTTGGCTAGTCTAATTACTAGGACGTTTTTTTCTTTGGCTAATTTTATAATCCTATTGTTAGCAAAAGATTCACTTACATAAAGCTTCTTAACTCTATCACATTGTAGTGATTCATAGATTGAGTTGTTTGATTCTAATTTAAACATAAATAAAATACCTTTTCGATACCCAATATTGCAACTTCTTAAATTCTCCCGACCCCATCGTTAAAAATTCATTGAATTTTCTCAATTGTGAGAGGTAAAATTTCAGCCCTAATAGTATTTAACAGCACTTCTGCTCTATTATGATCCCTTGTACAAATAGAAAAAGTAATTCTTAAAACGCTTTTCCCTTTATAGGTTGCAAGAGAAGTAGATATATCTTTTATAGTTAAACTTGACTCATCTGAAATTTCTAAGAGTTTAGGAATTGCATTGTTTTCCTTACTTACAATCATCATGATATTTATATTTTTTCTTGATGCAAAATCTTCAATCTTAACAAGGAAAGTTAAAACAATCCAAGAAAGAACAGTAACAATAATGGCAACAATTAACCAACCATATCCACAAGCTACACCAATTGCCATCGACATCCATAAAGTTGCAGCTGTAGTTAATCCTTTAATTGATACGCCATTATGAATAATAGTTCCAGCACCTAAAAAACCTGCCCCACCAACAACTCCCGCTGTAATACGAGCAGTATCATATTCTCCACCAAAATTATTTAATCCACCATAAACGCTTATAATAGTTAATAAACAACATCCAAGACTAAATAATACGTGTGTTCTTAATCCAGCAGCATGCCCACTAACTTCTCTTTGATAACCAATGCATCCACCTAAAATGATAGATAATAATAAACAAATAATAACTAAAAGAAAGTTGCCATAAGCACCTAATCCATTAAAATAATCAACAATCATTCTATCGACTGTCATTCCGCCATTTTGGGTTGCTAAAACTACTAAATTCATAACACTCTCCCTAGATTATTCCTTTTTCAATTAAGGAATTTCTTAATTTATCACTTGTTTCGAAATCTTTATTCTTCTTAGCAGTTAAATATTCGCGATATAGATCCATATCTTCTTTTGAATATTCTTTAACTGTATTATGTAAACCTAAAATTTTTACCATATCTTGCAATGTATAGAAATAATTTTCTAAAGAAGGCAAATTTGCATCTGATTTTCTTATTTCGATATTTGCAGATTTAATAACATCTAAAAGTTCAGTAATAGCATTTGGTAAATTAATATCATCAGCAAGAGCACCTAGAAATTTATCCATCAAGGATGATTTTCCATAGAGCGCACCATCGTTTTGAGCAATCTTAAGATTTAATTGTTTCCAAACGTTTTCTAATTTTTGAAGAGTCAATTTAGTTTCACTAACTGTTTCATCGGTGAAATTTAAAATTGATCTATATTGGCAATTCAAAAGCAATAATCTAATAGTATCAGCACCATATTCTTTGATTCCATCTTTTGCAAGAATGACATTGCCTAAAGATTTTGACATCTTTTCGCTATTGATATTCATCATTCCATTATGAATCCAATAATTTGCAATTGTATTATGGTTAGTTGCTTCAGCTTGAGCAATTTCGTTTTCATGATGTGGGAAAATTAAGTCATGACCTCCGCCATGAATATCAATTTTTCCACCAAATATTGTATCAATCATAACGCAACATTCAGTGTGCCAACCAGGTCTACCTTCACACCATTCAGTATGCCACTTAATTCCTTTGTCAGTCTTTTTCCATAATGCAAAATCATATGGATTGTGTTTTTTATCACTTGTTGCAATTCTTTTTCCTGCGTCAAGTTCATCTAATTTAATATTTGATAAACATCCATAGTTAGGAATGCTTGTTACATCAAAAAATACATCGCCATCTGCAACATAAGCAGAACCAATATTAACTAAGTTCTCAATATATTTAATGATATATGGCATATATTCGGTAACTCTTGGATTTTTATATGCTTTTAAACAATTAAGTTCATCTAAGCAAGCTCTATAACTAGCAATATATCTATTTGCTATTTCTAATTCGCTTACTCCTTCTTCCATTGCTTTATTGATGATCTTATCATCGACATCTGTATAGTTACTTACATATTTAACATCATATCCAACATATTCTAAAAAACGAACAAGAGTATCAAAAATAACTACTGGTCTCATGTTACCAATATGTGGTTCGTTATAAACTGTAGGTCCGCAGCAATAAATGCTTACCTCATTTTCTTTGATAGGTTTAAAAACCTGAATGCTATTTGTTAATGTATTATAAAATTTTATTTCCATGGCAAAAAGTATATCATAAATCGTTCATTTTATAAATAAAATGCGGTGAATAAACTTTATAAGACAATGTTTGTTGCTTTAACTATACTTAAATTAAACTATTTCAATATTTTTGATAAAATAAAACTAGAAGGGTTAGGGATCCGCATATGAAAATTAAAAGTTGTAATAATTCAAATATAAATGAAGAACTAATAATTGAATGGAGCAATAAATTTAAAAAAGTTTTTGAAGAGGAAATTGCACTATCAGATAAATTTAATTTTGATTTATTTGAAAGTAAGACAAAATTTACTGTTATTTTTGCTGAAAAGATCCATTTGGCACTTATAAAAAGATTGATATAGACACCCTTAATCAAAAAATTAAAAAGAAATTTCCAAATGCTAAAGACTATTTCTATGAACAATTTAATAATCGTGAAATCCATATGATTAATAGACTGAATTCTAAAGAAATATTAATGAATGGAACTTCTATAAATTATGAAGAGGTGTGTCAATGCATAGATAAGTTAGTAGATGAATCTAAAGTAACAAAATACGATTTAAGTATTGTTGTTAGTATACCTGCTTTGAAATTTATTCAAATATTCTTATATGATAAATCCATAAAGATATTCTCTGATGAAAATCATATTGATATATTAAAGGCCTATGAGATAGCCTACGTAGAATCTTTGTTTGAACATTATTACAAAATATTTATTGATTATTTTAATCCAAAAAAGAAATATGTTGCATTAACTCCCCATAAATCTTATTACAAAATAGCACATGAATCTTTAAAATATTATTTTTTATATAAATATCTAGAAAAATATGAAAATGATGAAACAATATTAAAAAAATTGAAATATTTTTTGAATGATAATTATATTCTTAATGGAGAATTAGAATTATTGGAAATACCATATCAAGGTGCACTAGAATTAATAGAAATAGGTTCAGCTTCATCAGGAATGATATCAAAAATAAATCATTGTCTTAAAGATTCGGATGTATTAAAAGCAACGGAAGAATTATTCGCATGGAAATATCGTTTTGTTGCTAAATTACTTCATAAAATGGAAGACGACATTAAAAACATTATTTAGCATCATATCGCAGTTTATATAAACAAGACAAAAAGACATCTTAATTAACAAAACAACCATCACCATTAAATATACCTTTATTAAAATATTACTGCTTTAATAGTTATCAATCTTCTACGCGACATGAAACTTGTTGTTAAAAAGGAACTGCCAATTTTATAAAACTAAATGTTATATTCTCAATAAATTTCTTGCTCGTCATAATTTTTTATTCTTAATACTAATATTTATAATCGATGACACAAATTTTAATAGTAGTTTCAGATTAATTGTCAGAATAGCATAACAAAAATTTTCTAGATAATTTTATCATAAATATAAAAC
>CAVEUG010000029.1:0-5702 GCA_963618895.1 Slackia isoflavoniconvertens
ACATAAAGCTGATGTTTATGTTAATGGTCATTTAGTTTGTTCGCATTATTGTGGATATACCGAATTTAAAGTTAACTTAAATGAATTTGCTAAAGTTGGTGAAAACGAAATTGCTGTTGTTTGTGATAGTCGCGAAGTTGATCAACCTCCATTTGGTTTTGTTATTGATTATCTTTGCTTTGGTGGAATCTATAGAGATGTATATTTAGATGTATTAGATAAGACTCATATTGAAGATTATTATTTCCATCATGATTATGAAAATATCTTTGTTGATTATAAGTTAAGTAGTGATAAAGATGCTTTAATTGAAGCAACAATAAAAAATAATCATCAAGAAATCAAATTATCTTGCAAAAATGGTGAAGAGCTTAAAACCAAACTTCCTAAAGTTGATTTATGGGATGTTGATAATCCTAATTTATATGATTTAGATTTAAAAGTTATTATTAATGGTGTTGTAATTGACGAAATTAAAGATCGAGTAGGATTTAGATATATTAAATTTACTGAACATGGTTTCTATTTAAATGATAAACATTTAAAGATTAGAGGATTGAATCGTCATCAATCATATCCTTATGTTGGATATGCTATGCCAAAAAGTATGCAAGAAGATGATGCAAATTTACTTAAGAATAAATTATATTTAAATGCAGTTCGCACTTCTCATTACCCTCAATCGGTAGATTTTTTAAATAGATGTGATGAACTTGGTTTACTTGTATTAGAAGAATTTCCAGGATGGCAACATATTGGTGATTTAGCTTGGAAGGAAAAAGCAGTTAATAACTTAAAAGAGATGATTATTAGAGATAAAAATCACCCAAGCATTTTCTTATGGGGTGTAAGAATTAATGAATCAGATGATAATCATGATTTCTACGCAAAAACTAACGAAGTTGCTCATACTCTTGATCCATATAGACCAACCGGAGGGATCCGTTGTAAGAAATTCTCTGAGCTTTTAGAAGATGTATATACATTTAATGATTTTATTTGTTCGAATAAAGGTGTAAGTTTACATAGAAAAGAACAAATTACAGAGACTAAAAAACCATATTTAATTACAGAATATAGTGGACATATGATGCCTACTAAACCATTTGATAGAGAAATAAGAAGAACTGATGTTGCTTTACTTCATGCAAGTGTTTTAAAAGAAGCAGCCAATTATGATTTAGTAAGCGGTACATTTGGTTGGTGTTTTGCTGATTATAATACCCATCTTGATTTTGGAAGTGGAGATTTGATTTGCTATCATGGTGTTTTAGACATCTTTAGAAATCCTAAATTTAGTGCATATCCATATATGACTAAATCAAAAGAACCATTCTTAGAAGTTACTTCTAACTTTAATATTGGTGATCATGATGGTGGATATATCAGATATTTTGCAGTTATGACAAATTGTGACAAAGTTGAAATGTATCATGATGATTTCTTAGTTTCTACATTTGATCATTTAGAAGGTGAATTTAATGGATGCTTTAAGGTTGATGATTTAATTGGAAATTCTTTAGTTGAACTTGAAAAGATGACAAAAGAAGGATCAGATGAAGCAAAAACAATTATTAAAGAATTACTAGATTATGATATGATTGCACGTGATTTCATTGTTGAAAAATATGGTTTTAAAAAAGTTAATCAATGTATTGAACTCTTCGGGAAATATGTTTCAAATTGGGGAAGTCATCCAACTCCATATCATTTTGTAGGATATAAAAATGGTAAAAAAGTTGTTGAATTAACTAAAGGGCCTCAACACTTAGATCATATTAATGTTGAAGTATCTAGCAAAGTTTTACATACAAAGAGAAGCTATGATGTAACAAGAATCACTCTTGAGGCGATTGGAAATTTAGGTTCAAGATGTGATTATGCTTTTGATGCATTTATGGTTAAAACAAGTAATAATTTAAAAGTAATTGGTGATAATTTGATATATTTAAATAGTGGAATTAGATCAATTTACGTTAAATCCTTAAATAAATCGGGTAAAGGTAAAGTTGAATTTATTTCTTCTAGATTTAAGCCAATTACAGTTGATTTAGATATAGTTGAGGATTAAAAAATGAAAAATAAAGTACTTAAATTCTTATTTGCATCGCTTTGTGTATTTGGAGTTTGTTCGTGTAACAATACAGTTGATGATGGTTCTGAATATATCATTAATGATGAGAATTTGAAAATCACAGATAAATACGATAATAATCAAACTTTCTATGAGATTTTTGTTGGTGCTTTTTCTGATTCCAATGGTGATGGAATTGGTGATTTAAGAGGTGTTATTAATCGTTTAGATTATTTAAATGATGGAGATCCTAATAGTGGAAAGAGTCTAGGTGTAACTGGAATATGGTTGATGCCAATTTTTAAATCTCCAAGTTATCATAAATATGATGTTACCGACTATTACACAATTGATCCTAATTATGGAACAATTGATGATTTAAAAGAATTAATTACTGAATGCGATAAAAGAGGTATTACTTTAATTATTGATTTGCCAATTAACCATACATCTAGTACATGTAGTTGGTTTTTAAAATTTAAAGAAGCTTTAGCAAATAATGATTTAGATAATGAGTATGCTAGCTATTACACTAAGTGTAGATCTGGCGATGTTCCTGCTGGTCGAACTTTTAATAGTGTTGGTGGAACGAGTTGGATGTATGAGTGTAATTTTGATTCCGGAATGCCTGAACTCAACTTTGACAATCAAGCAGTCAAGGATGAAGTTTTAAAGATTGCACGCTATTATTTAGATTTGGGAATTGATGGATTTAGGTTTGACGCTGCTATATATATCTATTTTAAAGATGACAAAGCTTCAATTGATTTTTGGAGTTGGTATATGTCTGAACTTAGAAAAATCAAAAGTGATATTTATTGTGTTGCTGAAGTTTGGAGTGCTGTTACATTAATAAAAGATTACTATGAAGCGGTTGATTGTTTTGATTTTCCATTTTCGCAAGCCGAAGGATTAATATCCATGGCTGCAAAAGGTGGCAATGTATCAAATTATATTTCAAATTTGATTTCTTATAATAATGATATTAAAAAAATAAATAGTAATAATGTTATGGCTCCATTTATTTCAAATCATGATATGGATAGAGCAGCTGGATTTTTACCAGTTAGCATGGGAAGTGCATATAGTGCAGCATCCTTACTTTTATTAACGAATACAACCCCATTTATTTATTATGGAGAAGAAATTGGTATGAAAGGGTCTAGAGGCAGTGTAAATACTGATGCTAATAGAAGACTTGCAATGCTTTGGGGAGATGGCGATACTGTTAAAGATCCTATTGGGACAACATATTCAAAAGATAAACAAACTAATGGAACAGTTGTTGAACATCTTAAAGAAAAAGAAAGCTTATATAATCATTATAAAAAGTTAATTATGATGAGAAATTATAACAAAGAAATTAGTAATGGGACTTACGAAAAAGTTGATAACTTAAATTCAAAGAGTTCAGTTGGAGGGTTTATTGCTAGCCTTGATAATTCTTCATGTATGGTTATTCATAATACTGGTGATGAAGAAGCTGAAATTGATTTATCGAATTATGACTACCGCACAATAAATTCATATGCTGGAATAAATTCTGCCTCAATTAATAATGATGTGTTAAAATTAGGTGGTAAGACGTCAGTTGTTTTAAGATAGAAAGGAAATTTTATGAAAACAAAATGGAGATTTTTATTAGCATGCGCATGCGCTTGTGGTGCTCTTTTTTCATGTGGCGAAAGTGGAAATAGTGATCCTGCACCAGATCCATATAGTCCAAAAGAGAATGTAGAATCTAGTCTTTATGTTAAGAAAGTTGATTTAAGTGATGATTTTATAAAAGGAATGGATGTTTCGGCTATTCTTAGCTTAGAGAATAGTGGAGTTAAATATTATAACTTTGAAGGCGAAGAAGAAGATGTACTAAAAATTCTTGCTGATTATGGAATGAACTATATTCGTGTTAGAGTTTGGAATGATCCATTTGATAGTAATGGCAATGGATATGGCGGAGGAAATTGTACTATTGATACTGCAGTTGAACTTGGAAAACGTGCAACAAAATATGGTATGAAAATGCTTGTTGATTTCCATTATAGTGATTTTTGGGCTGATCCAGCTAAACAAATGGTTCCTAAAGCTTGGACGGATATGGATATTGATGCTAAAAAAGAAGCGCTATACACATATACTCATGATTCTTTAACTAAACTTAAAGAAGCAGGTGTCGCTGTTGGCATGGTTCAAATTGGTAATGAAATCAATAATGGACTTGCAGGAGAAAAAAGTTGGTTTAATAAAGCAATGCTTATGATTGAAGGAAGTAAAGCTTGTAGAGAAGTTTATCCAAGTGCTAAAATTGCCGTTCATTTTGCAAATCCTGAAAAATCAGATCAATATAAATCTTATGCCTCAAAACTTGCATATTATGAATTAGATTATGATGTTTTTGCATCAAGTTATTATCCATATTGGCATGGTACTTTAGATAATTTAAAAGATACCTTAGATTATATTAGTGATACTTATGATAAAGATGTAATGGTTGCTGAAACAAGTTACGCATTTACTACGGAAGATTCAGATTTTTATGGTAATACAATTGGCGAAGGCGGCAGTGTTTATCAACCTTATCCATATACCATTCAAGGTCAATCAAATCAATTAGTCGATGTAATCGACGCAGTTCATGATATGAAACGAGGAATTGGTGTTTTCTATTGGGAAGGATGCTGGATAAGTGTTGGTGGAAATAGTTATGATGAAAATTTTCCAATTTGGGAAAAATATGGATCTGGATGGGCATCAAGTTATGCCACCGAATATGATCCAAATGATGCTGGGAAGTACTATGGTGGATGTGCTGTTGATAATCAAGCTTTCTTTGATTCAAAAGGGAAAGCATTAGAATCACTTAAAACTTGGTTGCTTGTTAATAAAGGCAATGAAGTTGCTTTAAAAGCTGATGCGATTGAAGATACAACTTTAATTTGTGATTTAAATGGCGAAATAATTCTTCCTAGCGAAGTTAATGCAGTTATGAATGATGGTTCAAAACAAAAAGTTTCTGTTACTTGGGAAGAAATTGACAAAGATGCAATGAAGAATGGTGGTCCAAAAAAATACACTGTTAAAGGTAAAACCAAAGATGGCATGGAAGCAACTTGTTACATATCAATGGTTGAATATAATTTTTTAACAAACTATAGTTTTGAAGAAGGTGATGATGGTTGGGATTTTAACAACATAAGCGGGAAGACTGAAGAGTTGTTTGTTGAAGATAAATCGACAGATTCATTAACTGGTACGAAGCATGCTCATTTTTGGAGCGACGCTTCTAATGCTACAGAATTTAGTATTGAACAAAAAGTTGAAAATCTTTCAACTGGAAAATATAAATTTGGGATTTCAATCATGGGCGGAGATTGCGGCGAAGATTATATTACCTATTTATATGCAAAAATTAATGGCGAAATAGTTGCTAAAAAATCATTGTCGATAACATCTTATGGGAATTGGGATTCACAAATGTCTGATCCATTTGATTATACAAGTGGTGATGAGATTGTGGTAGGAATTTATGTTAAAGTACCAGGTGCAAAAAACTGGGGTAAAATTGATGATGCCTTGCTAAATTCTGTAAAGGCATAAACATTCCATACTTGAAAATTTAAATAATTAG
>CAVEUG010000029.1:5754-9036 GCA_963618895.1 Slackia isoflavoniconvertens
TTTCAGCACAAAGATTTTTCGAGAATAAATTAAGTTTCTTAAAAATTATTTTTCAAAAAATCAAAATAAATTGATTAATTCGAAACATTTAGCATTTTTACACTGTAAATAAATCGATACAAATTTAGGTAAAAATATACCATTTTTATTTGACTATTATTTGACACATATATATAATTTTAGTGAAGAATGTAAGGGCTTTCAGAACTAGGGTTAAAGATGTATATTCTTATAATAGTTTGAAACTTTTTACTTTCTAAAAAGGAGATTAAAAATAATGAAGAAGTTTTTAAGATGTACTAGTTTAGTTGCTATGGCTATCGCTTTAGCTTCCTGTGGTGGAGAAAATAGCGATGCTACTGTTACTGAATTTGATGCTACTTTCTGGGTTTCAGAAGTTGCAGGTGTTACCGATTTAACCAAACAACAAATCGAAAAATGGAATCAAACAAACGGCAAATACAAAATTAATGCTAAAATTGAAGGTATTTCCGAAGCTAACTCAGCAAGTCAAATGTTGACTGATGTTGAGTCAGGTGCTGATGTTTATTGTTTTGCTCAAGATCAAATGAATCGTTTAATTACAGCTAATGCTTTAAATAAATTAGGTACTGCTGCTGCAAAAACAGTTTCAGATAATAACGATTCTGGCGCAGTCGGTGGTGCTACTGTTGCCGGAAATATTTATGCATATCCAATTACAGCTGATAACGGTTATTTCATGATTTATGATAAGAGAGTTGTCAAGGCAGAACATTTAAATAGTTTAGAAGATATAGTTGCCGACTGCGAAGCTGCTGGAAAGAATTTCTCAATGGAAAATGAAACCAGTGCTTGGTATCTTGCTTCGTGGTTCTTTGGTGCAGGATGTACTTCAACTTGGTCAACTGATTCTGAAGGTAAGTTCCTTTCAGTTGATGATAATTTTAATAGTGCGAATGGTCTCATTGCTATGAGAGGTATGCAACACCTTGTTAAATCAAAATATTATGTTTCACAATCTGGTGCCGCTGCATTTAGTGATGCTATTCCATCTGCAGTTTTAATTTCTGGTACTTGGGCTGTCAATGATGCTAGAAAAGTTTTAGGTGATAATCTTGGTTGTGCCAAACTCCCATGTTATACAGTTGATGGTAAACAATATCAAATGGGTTCCTACTCTGGTTATAAATACATGGGTGTTAAACCACAAAAAGATGCAACGAAATCAGCTGCTTTAAATCAATTAGTTCAATATTTATCTGGCGAAGAATGTCAACTTGAAAGATTTAATTCATTTGGTTGGGGTCCATCAAATAAAGTTGCTGCCGCTTCTGATGCAGTTAAAGCAGATGAAGCATTGTCAGCATTACTTGCTCAATCACCATATTCAAAGCCTCAAGGTCAAATTCATGGTTCTTGGTGGGATATTGCTAAAGTCTTAGGAACAAATGCTAAAGATGCAGCTTTAGATGATACGGCTGCCTTACAAGCTGGTCTTGATTCATATAAAGCTGCTATTGATGCTTTATTTAGCTTAAGTGATGATGTAAAGAGAGCATTTACTATTAGAGGAACATTAAATGGTAGTGGCTGGAATACAGATTTTTCAATGACCGAAACCGAAAAGGGTAATAATGTTTGGGTTTCTGACGATGCGTTTACTGTAACTCAAGCAGATGTTGATGCAGGATGTTCATTTAAAGTTCGTCAAGGTTTATCTTGGGATGTTGCCTTTGGCGGCAATTCTGAAGATAATACCGATAAAGATGGGAATTACGTAATTAAGACTCCAGGAACTTATAAGATTAAATTAACTTATGATGAATCAAACAAAACTGGTGTTGTTGAATTATTAGATCAAGCTGCTTAATTAGTTTAAATTTCGAGATAATTAGGTTGCAAACAAAGCGACCTAATTATCTTTTTATTAAAAGGGAGACGTACATATGAAATTTCATAATATCTCCGATTTAGAATATCTACGCTTAAATAAGTGGCAGAAATTTGTGTATAAATTCATAGGTTTCTTTATAGGAATAGGACATTTCTTTAAGCGTTTAGGATTAAAAATTGGAAGAGGTTGTAAAAAACTTTATTTTAAGTTTATAAACGAAATAAAACTTCTTTTTAACACCATTGTTAAAGGTTCTTGGAAGAGTAGAGTTTCAGCTTTAATTATGGGCTTTGGGAACTTATCAAGAAAACAATGGGCAAAAGGAATTTTATTTTTGGTTTTTGAAATCGTATTTATCTTGTATATGGTTTTCTATGGAGGATATTGGTTATCAAAGTTCTCAACTTTAGGAACTGTTTCTTCCTCAACTGTATATGATCCAGAACTTGACACTTATGTAACGGTTGCTGGTGATGATTCATTTAAGATTTTATTATATGGTTTGATTACAATATTGTTCATAGTTGCATTTGTTGTGACTTGGGCATTAAATATGCATCAATGCGCTTTACTTGATCAAATCGAAAAAGAAGGAAGAAGAGTAAAGACAAATAAAGATGATTTAAGAAGTATGGTCGATGATGAATTCCATAAAACCTTGCTTGCTTTACCGGTTTTAGGTATTTTATTCTTCACGGTTATGCCAATTATCTTCATGATTTTAGTTGCGTTCACTAATTATGATGTTAATCATGATGGATATTCTAACTTGTTTACATGGGTTGGATGGAGCAACTTTAATACATTACTTTCATTTGGCAGTGGAAGCAACTTCATGGTTACGTTTGGTGAAGTTCTTTCTTGGACATTGATTTGGGCAGTATTTGCAACGTTTACTAACTATTTCTTTGGTATGTTAGTTGCAATGCTTATTAATAAAAAAGGTATTAGATTTAAAAAGATTTGGAGAGGTATTTTAGTTTTAACTATTGCCGTTCCTCAGTTTATTTCCTTACTTTATGTTTCAAAAATGTTTTCATTAAGTGGTATCGTTAATGGCTTTATTGTTTCTCTTGGCGGTACTGCAGTTGATTTCTGGGGTACAACATGGATTGCAAGACTTATGGTCATCCTTATTAATATTTGGATTGGTATTCCATATTTAATGCTTATTTGTACCGGTGTTTTAATGAACATTCCAAAAGATTTATATGAATCGGCAAAAATTGATGGAGCTAATGGGTTCCAACAATATGCAAAGATTACATTACCTTATATGTTATTTGTTACCGGTCCATATTTATTAACTCAATTTATTGGTAATATCAACAACTTTAACGTTATTTATTTATTAACTGGTGGTCTTCCAACAAAGATTAATGGTGTTGTTAATGGAACCGCAACTG
>CAVEUG010000030.1:0-2602 GCA_963618895.1 Slackia isoflavoniconvertens
TGGATCGATGCATATTTATTGAAGATACTTTAAGTGAATATCAAGATTATTCTTCAACTAAATTAAGAGAATTAATAAAAAATAATGATTATAATAGTGCTAAAAAGATGACATTTGATTATATTTTAGAAAAAATAAGGAATGATAAAAATGGAAATAAAGAGTAAGTTTGGGACATATAAAGTTGCAACTGGTAATATTTATACCAAAGTTGGTGATGTTAATCATAATAAAGAAGAAATCATAAAACTAATTGAAGAAGCAATTAGTAAAAATGTTAGTGTTTTAACATTTGGCGAATTGACATTAATTGGCTATACATCGCAAGATTTATTGTTTTTTAATGAATTAAATATTAAAGAAGAGGCGGCTATTAAAGAGATTTTAGAATATGTTGATGATTCAATTTTGGTAAGCGTCGGCGCTTCTTTTAGATTTAAAAACCAATTATTTAATACTTCTTTTTTACTCTTTAATCATAAAGTTATTGGGATTGTTCCTAAAACTTTTCTTCCATCCAATAATGAATTTTATGAGAATAGGTGGTTTAGTAGCGCAAAAGATGCATCTTTTGATAAAGTGATTTTTGATAATTATGAAGTTCCTTTTGGAAATAATATTTTAATACATTTTGATAAGATGATTGTTGGCGTTGAACTTTGTGAGGATCTTTGGGTTATTGATTCTCCAAGTAACCATTTAGCTTTAAATGGTGCAAATGTTATTTTAAATTTAAGTGCTTCAAATGATATTGTTGGAAAATCAAAATATCGTAATAATCTAGTAAAAATGCAAAGTGCAAAACTTTTATGTGCTTATGTTTATTCGTCATCAGGAATGGGAGAATCATCTCAAGATTTAGTTTATTCTGGCGAACAATTAATTTATAACGAAGGGAGTTTAATTGCTTCTAGCAAAGATGAAAAAGGATTATTAATTGGTTTAATTGATATTGAAAAAAACATAAATGATCGAATTAATTCTTCTCAATTTAAATATAAAATTAATAACGATAAAGAATATCGTGATATTTATTTAAATGTTTCTTTGAAAGAAGATGAACTCTTAATTTCTAATTATAATAAAACCCCATTTATACCAAACAATGAATCTTACAAAAACGAAAGATGCAATGAAGTGTTCGAACTTTTAAAGAAAGCATTAAAAACCAGACTTTTAAATATTAATTGTAAAAAAGTGGTTATTGGAATTTCTGGTGGACTTGACTCTTCGTTGACTTTGCTTGTTGCTTATGAAGCTTTTAAAGATCTGAATTACAATAAAATAGATATTATTGCGGTTACTCTTCCAGGCTTTGGAAGCAGTAAGCGTACTAAAAATAATGGTAGTGAATTGATTAAGAAATTAGGCGTTAATGGGAAAACAATTGATATCAAAAAGATGTCATCTTTACACCTAAAAGAACTAGATCATGATTTAAATACATTCGATGTGACCTATGAAAATGCACAAGCGAGAATTAGAACGCTTAATTTAATGGATTTAGCAAATAAAGAAGGTGCAATTGTACTTGGAACTGGTGATATGAGCGAAGCAGCTTTAGGTTTTTGTACTTACAATGCCGATCACATGAGTATGTATAACGTTAACATTGGTGTTCCTAAAACATTAGTTAAGGAAATTGTTAGGTGTTATTCTCTGAATCATGAAGAAGTTAAAAAAGTATTGCAAGATATTATAAATACCCCATATTCACCTGAACTTTTGCCAATAAGTAAAGGCGAAGTTAATAATTCACAAGTCACAGAAAACATTGTTGGAAGTTATACTTTACATGATTATTTCCTCTATCATTTATTGCGTAATAAATTTAGCAAAGAAAAAATATATCGCTTAGCATGCTTATCTTTTAATGATTTGGATCCTCTATACATTAAGAAAATACTTGATATATTCTTTAAAAGATTTATTTCTTCGCAATTTAAAAGAAGTTGCACACCAGATGGTGTAAAAGTTGGATCAATTGCACTTTCTCCACGTGGAGATTTAAGGTTAGCAAGTGATTTATCTTCTTCAATTTTTAATGATGATAATAGATAATTTAATCGATATATTTTGTTTTCAAAATTAAAATTAAAAATTATTTTAGAAAGTTATTTTTAGATTTTTCTTTTAGTCTATAATATAAGAACTATGTTAACGCTTGATTCAAAATACAGTTTAAAAAGAAGGGGAGTATTATCGGTAAACGATAATCAATTTTTATATAATTTGTATTTGCCAATTATCGGTTATAAATCATTGTTTATTTATGAATTTTTAGTTAATGAATATTATTATGGCGAAAAAGAGTCATACATCCATTATCTTACAAAAAAATCCAATTTAAAGCTCGGTGAATTTTTAGAAAACAAGAATAATCTTGAATCAGTCGGGCTTTTACAAACATTAGAAGATGGGAATAATTATGTTTTTATTTTAAAAACGGTTTTAAATCCAAATGATTTTTTTGAAAATAATACTTTAAAAAATTTATTTGTTTCTAAAGTTGGAAAAGATAATGTATTAAAGATTATTAAAAAATATGAAATTGATGATATAGACTTTTCAAAATATATCGATATTAGTGCTAGTGTTAATG
>CAVEUG010000031.1:0-8857 GCA_963618895.1 Slackia isoflavoniconvertens
TGTATATAGAGCAAGACTACTTAAAAAAGGAATTATTAATTCGCTTGGGTATGGAAAAATTGAATTTGCTCTCCCAAGATTTAAAGAATTTTTAGAATATAAATAAGATTGAATATTTATTTCTAGTTATAGAAGAAAATAAATGCTGCAAATTAAATAAAATTAATTTTTAAATTTGTTTTTTTAACTTAAATTCTTAAATGGTTGGGCCATTTTAATATTGAAATCTACCGCATTTTCCTTTATATTTATATGCGTACGTTAAACCAAGATTAACGAATATCCCAACGTTATTCCTAGTTTAATGCGAATTTATTAGAAAGGGTAAATTAAAATGATCGACAAAAAAGGAAAAGCTGAACTTGTTAAGAAGTTTGGCAAGAACGAAAAAGATACTGGAAGTATTGAATTTCAAATTGCCTTATTAACTTCACAAATTCTCGATTTAACCGAACATTTAAAGAAAAATGACAAAGACCAAATTGCACGTCGTGGTTTAAACATCAAAGTCAGTAAGAGAAAATCATTACTTCGTTACTTACAAAGAACCAATCGTGATAGTTATGTCAAAGTTCTTGGTGAATTAGGTTTAAGAAAGTAAAAAAATAAGCTCCTGACTTTAGTTGGAGCTTTTTTTGTAATTATTTATGGAAAAAACGTATTATTCCTTAAGAAAATATAAAAAACAAATGATCTTAGGACCAATTTTTAAAATGTTAGAAGTTGTTTTTGAACTTTTAATTCCTTTTTTAATGAAAGATATTATCGATAATGGAATTGAAATTGCAAAAACAACAGGTGATATTTCTAAGATTTTAATCGATGGAGGAATTATCTTAGGCTTTGTTGTTTTAGGATTTTCTTCAACAATGGTTTGTCAATATTTTGCATCGGTTGCTTCTCAAGGATTTGGAACTGATTTGCGAAATAGAATGTTTAAAAAATTAAACGAGTTATCATTAAGAGAAATTAACGAACTCGGAACTGGCCATCTTTCTAATTTATTTAATAATGATGTTAATAGACTTCAACTTGCAGTTGCAATGATGGTTCGTCTTGTAATTCGTGCTCCAGCACTTGTTATTGGATCAATCGTTTGTTCATTTTTAATTAATTACCAAGTTGCATTTATTTATTGCGGTGTAATCGTTGTTATTTCTATATTCTTATATTTTATTTTAAGAGTTACTAGTAAACAATTTGTTGTTTTGCAACATAAAAACGATAACTTAAGTCAAATAGTTGATGATGGAATTAGTGGAGCAAGAGTTATTAGATCATTTAACACTCAGGAAATTGAAGTTAATAAATATAAAGAAAATACTGCAGATTATTATAAAGATGCAAAGAAAACTGTATACTTAAATGCTTTAATCAATCCAATTACTTTTTTAGTTATTAATGTGGCAATTCTTTTAACGATTTACTTTGGTCAAAATGCTGTTAATAATGGATTAGTCGTAGGTATTTCAGGTGTTGCATTTTCAAGTGGTGATATAGTTGCTTTAATTCAATACTTGAACCAAATGCTTGTCGCTCTTGTTGTTGTTTCTAATCTTGTAGTTATTTTTAATAAATCATTTGCTTCTAAAAAAAGAGTAGATGAACTTCTTTTAAAAGAAAGCTCACTTAAAAATAATCCAATATATAAAGATTTAAAAATTAATAGTGGTGATGAACTTTATAATTTAAAAGATGTGGATTTCATTTATAGCGGAAAAAATAAAACTTTAACCGATATTAACTTTAATATTTTGTCTGGTGAAACAGTTGGTATTATTGGCGGTACAGGTAGTGGTAAGTCTACTTTAATGAAGTTATTAGATAGATTTTATGATGCTAGTGAAGGATCTATTTTATATAAAGGAAAAGATATTAAAGAATATGATTTAGATTCTTTACATAATGAAGTAGTTGTAGTTAACCAAAAAAATCAATTATTTAAGGGAACTATTAGATCAAATATGTTAATAGGGAATCCTAGTGCTACTGAAGAAGATATGGTTGAAGCTTTAAAGGTTGCAGAAGCTTATTCTTTTGTTAGTAAATATGATGATTTTTTAGACCATGAAGTTGAAGAAAATGGATCTAACTTTTCTGGTGGCCAAAAACAAAGATTATGTATTGCAAGAGCAATTGTAAGACATTCAGAAACAATTATTTTTGATGATTCAATGAGTGCTCTCGATTTCTTAACTGATAAAAATGTTAGAAGTAATCTATCAAAATTTAAGGGTTTAACAAAAATTTACGTTTCACAAAGAGCTACTACCTTGATGCATTGCGATAAAATTATCGTAATTGATAAAGGAAAAGTTGAAAATATTGGAACTCATGATGAATTAATGAAAAAAAGTAAAGTTTATAGAGAGATTTATGAATCTCAAACAAGGAGTAATTAGTTATGAAAGATATTAAAAAATTACTCGTATATTTTAAAGGAAATACAAAATTAATTATTTTTGCTATTTTCTTTGCGATTATATTTGTTTCATCAATGCTTTTAATTCCTTATTATACTGGGCTTGTTATTGATGCAATTGGTTTAGGAGATGCTAATCCAAATAGCACCCCAACTTATGTTTACATTTGGATTATTTTAGGATTAATTGTTGTTACAGTTATCTTTGAATATCTTTTTGAAGCTACTCTTTCTTTATTCACAGAAAGAACTATGAAGAAATTTAAAGATGCCATATATGAAAAACTTAACAAGGTATCGATTAAATTTATCGACACTCATAATCATGGTGACCTATTAAGCCGAACAATTAACGATGTTGATAATGTTTATAACGCTATACTTTCATTATTTAAACAATTATTCCAAGGCGTGATTACTTTAATTATTACACTTGTAATTATGTTCATTATGAATTATGTTTTAGCGCTTGTTGTTCTTTGTTTAACCCCTCTTGCTGTTCTTATTTCAACAACATTTGCAAGAAAAGCAAAAAAGAATTTCAAAAAACAAGGCAATTTAAATGGTACTATTGGTTCAATTGTTTTAGAGGATTTAAATAATATTGAAGCAATAAAAACTTTTGGATATGGTGAAGAAGCTTTCAAAAAATTCAGCAAGGTAAATGATGAATTATATGTTGCTGGGCAAAAATCGCAATTTGTTTCAAGTTTTGCAAATCCATTAACTCGTTTAATGAATAATGGCACGTATGCAATTGTTGGTATCACAGGTGCACTTATTGTCATCTATGGCGGACAATTTGGTGCTTCGCTTGGCGTTGGTGGAATTAGTGCTTTCTTACAATATGCAACTCAATTTGCAAAGCCATTTAACGAAATATCTAGTTGTTTCTCTGAACTTCAACTTGGTATGGTTTCATTAAAAAGAATAAATGAAATTTTAGATGCTCAAAATGATGTTGATAATGGAACTATTGAACTTAAAAAGCCAGTTAATTCTATTAAATTTGATCACATTTATTTCAGTTATACTGAAAATCAAAAATTGATTGAAGATTTTAATTTTGAAATTAAAAAAGGCGAGAGGATTGCAATTGTTGGACCAACCGGGTGTGGAAAAACAACTATGGTTAACTTATTAATGAGATTTTATGATCCTGTAAAAGGTAGATTCTTATTTAATGATATTGATAGTTTAGATATCCCTAAAAAAGATTTAAGAAATAACTTCAAAATGGTTCTTCAAGAAACTTGGGTATTTAATGGAACTGTTTATGAAAATATCACTTATGGCAAAGAAAATGTCACAATGGATGATGTTATAAAAGCTTGTAAGGATGCAAATAGTTATGATTTTATTATGCGTTTACCACATGGATTTGATACAAAGATAAGTAACAATAGTGGTCTTTCAATGGGTGAAAAACAACTTATTAATATAACTCGCGTTATGTTAAATAAACCTGATATTGTTATATTAGATGAAATGACTAGTAATATTGATACTCGTAGTGAACTTATTATTCTTGATGGATTCATGAAGTTAATGAAAAATAGAACTTCGATTGTTATTGCTCATAGATTATCAACTATCGTAAATAGCGATAAAATTATCGTTATGAAAGATGGTCATATTAATGATGTTGGAACTCATAAAGAACTTTTAGAGAAAAAAGGTTTCTATTATGAACTTTATAACTCACAATTTGAGCAATAATAACAAATATTTTGTTTTTATGATTGTTTAATAGTGTTGATATAATCGGCACTATTTTCTTTTTCTACAAACTTCCGATTAAAAACCTCACAAAACTTCGGTCGAAAACCTCACAAAACTTCGGTCGAAGAATCGCATCCAATAAATTTAACGATGAAATATTGTTGCTATTCAAATATGTTAAACGAATTATTAAATAAGGAATGTTTTACTTTTACACATTAAAAATGCAATGTCACGAAAGTTTCATTGCATTTATTTTAAATTATTATTTTTTGATATAGTCATCAATGATTGCGGCAAGTGCACGAATGGAATTATTCTTGACACCATCGTTATTTATTATAACGTCAGCGTATATTTCTGATGGTCCAATAATTTCTTCATACATTGGTTGAACCGAATCAAAATATTGATTAACAATGCTATCAAATGATCTTCCTCTTTCCTTTTGATCACGTTGAATTCTTCGGACAAGTCTTCTTTCTCTTGAAGCATTGATAAATACTTTAAGGTCAGCTAAATCTCTTACTTTTTTATCAACTAAGGCAGTGATTCCTTCAACTAAAATTACTTCTTTAGGAGTAACAGTTTCAGTTTTGTCGCTACGATTATGAATAACATAATCGTAAATAGGCTTTTCAATTGTCTTACCATTTTTTAAATCTTCGAGTTGAACTCTAAAAAGTTTCCAATCAAAAGCTTTTGGATGATCGTAATTAACTTTTTTTCTTTCTTCGAAGGTTAAACCATCAAGTTTATTGTAGTAATCATCGATAGAAATGTGAGTAATGTGGTCTTCTCCGACATTTTTTGTTACCTCACTAATAACAAATGTTTTACCGCTAGCGGATCCTCCGCCAATAAGTATTATAATTGCCATAAATAATGTGCCCTTTAAATATTATCATAAGGATAAAATTTTATGAATTATTTTTAAGGATAAAAATATGTATTTGTTATAAGAATAAAATTGAATATTAAGTTCACATTAAATAAATCATAAAATCTTAAGGTTTCAAATTATTTTTATGAAAATTTTTTGAATTCCTCCCCTATTAATAGTGTAAGGAAAATTTTTGCAATTTTTGGAATATGATTTAGTGCTTTCTGGTTTATGCTCAAAGTTCTTAAAAATTGTGTAAAAATCTTTGCAAAGTTTAAAGAAAGGAGGAATCATAAATTAACTATTTGCAATGCATGTGCAATGCGAATAAAATAGTAAGTATCAACTAGAGGTAAATTTATGAGTAAACAAAATATGACAATTAGAATCGAACCAAAACTAAAAAAAGATGTTACAAATTTATTTAAATCTTTAGGACTTGATTTAACAACTGCAACGACCATGTTTTATATTCAAGCACTTCAATGTCAAGGATTACCTTTTGACGTGAAAATTAAAGAACCAAACGAAACAACTTACAAGGCAATCGAAGAGGCAGAAAATAATAAAGATAGCGAAAAAAGTTTTGATAATGTCGAAGATTTAATGAAGAGTCTTGATGCTTAATATTGAATATACAAATCAATTTAAGAAAGATTATAAATTAGTCATAAAACGAGGATATAAAAAAGAGAAATTGCGAGAAATTATCTCGTTATTATCAAATGAAATTGCTTTACCTAAGATTTATAAAGTGCACGATTTAGTAAATAGCCGAAACTATAAAGATGTTAAAGAATGTCATATTGAACCTGATTGGTTATTAATTTATAAAATTTACAAAAATGAATCCTTATTAAAATTAATTAGAACTGGTTCACATAGCGACTTATTTTAATAGTCTTCTTTTTAAATATATTTAAAAAGTGGAAATCTAACTACATAAGTAGTATTATTTTAAGCGTTGAAATATTAAAGTAAGGATTAAAAGAATGGAAAAAAAGATTTTTGAATTAGACTTTTACGGAAAAAAGATTTGTGTAGAGATTGGTGAATTATGTAAACAAGCTGATGGAGCTGTATTAACTAAGTTAAATGATACAACTGTTTTATCAACTGCATGTTGTAGTGACAACCCAAAAGAAGGAGATTTCTTCCCTTTAACAATTGATTATCAAGAAAAGATGTATGCTTTAGGAAAAATCCCTGGAAGTTTTTTAAGAAGAGAAGGAAGACCTGGCGAACATGGTACTTTAACTGCAAGACTTATTGATCGTCCAATTAGACCTATGTTCCCAGATGGATTTAGAAATGAAGTTCAAATTATTAACACAGTTTTAGCTTGCGATTTAGATTGCACCCCTGAAATGACTGCTATGTTTGGTTCTTCATTAGCATTAGGAATTAGTGATATTCCTTTTGATGGCCCAATTGCTGGAGTCTATGTTGGTAGAGTTGATGGAAAATTAGTTATTAACCCAACTGTTGAAGAAAGAGAAAAATCAGATTTAAACTTAGCTGTTGCTGGTACTAAAGAAGCAATTAACATGGTTGAAGCTGGTGCTCAAGAATTAAGCGAAGAAGAAATGCTTGATGCATTAATGTTTGGACATGATGCAATTAAAATCCTTTGTGAATTCCAAGAAAAGATTATTGCTGAAGTTGGAAAACCAAAAAGAGAGATTGCTTTATATGCTCCAGATGCAACAATCGAAAAAGATATTTATGATAGAATTGGCGAAAAGATGGTTAAAGCAATTTCTATCTTTGATAAACTTGAAAGACAAGATGCTATCGATGCTTTAAAAGCTGAAATTATTAATGATTACGATGCAAGAGAATATGCAACTGATAAAGAACACTTCACAACTATGCTTATGGTTGAAGATATCTTAGAAAATATGGTTGCTAAAGAAGTTCGTAGATTAATTACCGAAGAAAAGATTAGACCAGATGGAAGAAAAGTTGATGAAATTCGTCCATTAAGTGCAAGAGTTGATGTTCTTCCAAGAGTTCATGGTAGTGCATTATTCACTCGTGGACAAACTCAAGTTTTATCTGTTGTTACTTTAGGTAGCAAAGATGATGAACAATTAATTGAAGATATTTCTCCAGTTAGTGAAAAACGTTGGATGCATCACTATAATTTCCCACCTTTCTCAGTTGGTGAAATTGGTAGAACTGGTACTCCAGGTAGAAGAGAAATTGGTCATGGTGCTTTAGGTGAAAGAAGTTTAAGTTACATTCTTCCAAGTAAAGAAGAATTCCCATATACCATCCGTTGTGTTGCTGAAGTTTTAGAAAGTAATGGTTCATCTTCACAAGCTTCAATTTGTGCGTCATGTATGGCTTTAATGGCAGCTGGTGTACCAATTAAGGATGTCGTAAGTGGAATTGCTATGGGATTAATTACTAGTGGACCACTTGATGGAAATCATCCATATACTATCTTAACTGATATTCAAGGTTTAGAAGATCACTTCGGTGATATGGATTTCAAAGTTAGTGGAACTAAAAAAGGTATTACTGCTTTACAAATGGATATCAAAATCAAAGGTGTCACTCGTGAAATCTTAAAAGAAGCTTTAGCACAAGCAAATAAAGCAAGGGCTGAAATTAGAGAAGTTATGATGTCTGCAATTAGTGAACCACGTAAAGAACTTGGTGAATACGCTCCAAAATATGATACTTTAAAGATTGATGTTGATAAGATTAAAGATGTCATTGGTACTGGTGGTAAAGTCATTAATGATATCATTGAAAAATGCGATAATGTCAAGATTGATATTGATGATGATGGAAATGTTGCAATTTACCACATGAAGAGAGATATGATCAATAAAGCAAAAGGAATGATTGAAGACATCACTCGTGAAGCTGAAATTGGTGATATTTTCGAAGGTAAAGTTGTAAGAGTTGAAGATTATGGCGCATTTGTTAATCTTTTTGGTGATACTGATGGACTTTGTCACGTTTCAAGGTTATCAAATTCATATGTTCAAAATGCTCATGATGTCGTTAAAGTTGGCGATACATTAAAAGTTAAAGTTATTGCTTTTGACGATCATGGTAAAGTTAAATTATCACATAAAGAATTCATGGAAAAAGGTGAAGGCGATGATAATAATGGTGGAAATAACGAAAGACCACAAAGAAATTCAAAACCTTCATACAATAAAGGCCCTAAAAAAGACTATAAAAAGGAATATAAAAAACCAGAAGAAACTTCACAATCTTTTGAAAACATCCCATTAACTAAAGATAGTTTCAAAGTTGACAAGGAAGAAAAGGTTGAAGAAAAGGAAGAAAAGAAAAAAGGTTTCTTCAGCGGATTCTTCAATAAAGACAAATAATTAAAAGCGCTTCGGCGCTTTTTATTTTTGTCATCAAAATCGCTTAGCTATTTATAGAGTTACTAAGTGATTTTGTACGTAAAATCATTAAAAAAGTGTATTATAATACACTAAAACATTGTTTTTTGATACAAACTAATTATAATAAAGACATGAATACAATAATTTTATTTCATGGTAGTTATCAGGAAATTAAAAAACCATTATATGGTGTAGGAAAAATCCATAATGATTATGGACAAGGTTTTTATTGTACTAAAGATCTTGATATGGCTAAAGAATGGGCAAATAGGCAAACAACTTCAGGAATAGTAAATAAATATAAATTAGATTGTAGAAATCTTAAAATTCTTGATTTAACAAAATATGACGTTTTAGTTTGGCTTAGCATATTACTTCATAATCGAGAATTAGATTTTTTAGACAAAGTGAGATTTGAAAGAGAACTTGAATATTTAAATAAGTTCTATATAGACC
>CAVEUG010000032.1:0-6981 GCA_963618895.1 Slackia isoflavoniconvertens
GTTTTATCTGAACTTGATAAAACGAATCAAGAGAATTTGTTAAATTATTTAACTAATTTAAATCAAGTATTTATTACCTCAACGAATAAAATAACAAAAGAAAATATTAATTATTATTTTATAAATAGAGCAAATATTAAAAAAGGAGAGTAGCATGGAAGAAAAAGAAGTATTAGTTTCTGAACCTGGAGTTGAAACGCCAGAAGAAGAAAAACTTGAAGAAGGTGTAACTAAAGGTCTTAGTGATGAAATTATTGAAAACATCAATGAAAAAGAACTTGAAAAAGCAGATGCAAATTATACTAGTAGTAATATTCAAGTCTTAGAAGGTTTAGAAGCTGTTAGAAAAAGACCAGGTATGTATATTGGTTCTACTTCATCAACAGGTTTACACCATCTTGTATGGGAAATTGTTGATAATGGTATTGATGAAGCTTTAGCTGGTTATTGTACTGAAATTGATGTAACAATTAACGAAGATAACACAATTACTGTTAAAGATAATGGTCGTGGTATTCCAGTTGATATAGTTGCTAAAACAGGTAAATCTGGTGTTGAAACTGTTTATACTGTTTTGCATGCTGGTGGTAAATTTGGTCAAGGTGGTGGCTATAAAGTTTCTGGTGGTCTCCATGGTGTTGGTGCTTCTGTAGTAAATGCTTTATCAACTTATGTTGATGTTACCGTTAAAAAAAGTGGTGGAATCTACTTTATAAGATTTGAAAATGGTGGACATACTGTTGCTCCTTTAAAGAAGATTGGTACATGTTCAGAAGAGGAACATGGTACAACTGTTACTTTTAAACCAGATCCATTTATTTTTAAAGAAACTACTGTCTTTAATTATGACACAATTAATAATCGTTTAAGACAAATGGCTTTTTTAAATAAAGGAATTAAAATTAACTTATATGATAAGAGAGGTGAAGGTGCTGAAGCTCACTATAAATATGATGGTGGTATTGTCGAGTATGTTAAATTTTTAAATAAAGATTCAGAAGCCTTAACTAATGATGTTATTTATTGTGAAGGTGGTCAAAAATTCAATGATAATGGTGTTGAAGAAATGATTACTGTTGAATGTGCAATGCAATACACTAAAGGTTTTAATAAAAAGTTATATTCTTTCTGTAATAATGTTACTACTACTGATGGCGGTATGCATGTTGATGGATTTGCATTAGCTATTGTTAGAGTTATTAATGCTTATGCAAGAGATAAGAAAATTTTAAAAGATGCTGATAAAGAGAAAATCACTTATGATGATTGTGTTGAAGGTTTAACTTGTATTATTAGTGTTAAACACCCAAATCCACAATATGAAGGACAAACTAAAGGAAAACTCGGTAATTTAGAAGTTAAAAAATTAGTTTCAAATGTTGTTGGTGAAATTTTAAATCGTTATTTATTAGAACATAAAAACGAAGCAATGCTTATTTGTGAAAAAGTTAAAGGCGCTTATGAATCAAGAATTGCAGCAAGAAATGCAAGAGAAAATATGCGTCGTAAGAATTCAATTGAACTTACTACATTGCCTGGAAAATTGAGTGATTGTTCAAGTAATAATCCAGAAGAATGTGAATTATTTATTGTTGAGGGTAATTCTGCAGGCGGTAGTGCAAAACTTGGTAGAGATTCTCATTTTCAGGCTATTCTTCCTTTAAGAGGTAAGATTTTAAATGTTCAAAAAGCGCAAGAACATAGAATAATGGATAACGCTGAAATTGGAAATATGATTACTGCTATTGGTGGCGATTATGGTGCAAATTTCGATGTAACAAAAATTAGATATCATAAAATTGTTATTATGACTGATGCTGATGTCGATGGAAGTCATATTAGAATTTTGCTTTTAACATTCTTCTATAGGTTTATGAAACCATTAATTGATCAAGGTTATGTTTATATTGCACAACCTCCTCTTTATAAATTAACTTATAAAAATAAAGATTATTATGCATATAATGATGAACAACTTGATTTTATTAGAAAAGAGCTTGACATTAAATCAACTTATCCAATTCAACGTTATAAAGGTTTAGGCGAAATGGATCCTCAACAACTTGAAGAAACAACTATGGATCCTAAAAAACGTAAAATGCTTAGAGTTACTATGGATGATGCAATTGCAGCAGATCAAGTATTTAGTGATTTAATGGGTGAAGAAGTTGAACCACGTAGTGAATATATTCAAAAGAATGCTACATTCGTTAAAAATCTTGATATTTAGGAGGTATAGTTTATGAGTGAAGAAAATAAATTAGAAAATAAAGTTGAAGAAGAATCAACTGAATCTAAAGTTGAAGAAGGAATTGTACCTTCATTAAGAGATACAGAAATTGTTACTGAAGTTCAAAATTCATTTTTAGATTATGCAATGAGTGTCATTATTTCTCGTGCTCTTCCAGATGTAAGAGATGGTTTAAAACCTGTTCATAGACGTGTTATTTACGGTATGGCTGTAAATGGATATACTCCAGATAAACCATTTGTTAAATCAGCTAAAGTTGTTGGTGATGTTATGGGTAATTATCACCCTCATGGTGATTCAGCAATTTACGGAACTCTAGTTAGACTTGCTCAACCATTTTCAATGCGTTACACACTTGTTAGTGGTCATGGTAATTTTGGTAGCATGGATGGTGATGAAGCTGCAGCTATGCGTTACACAGAATGTAAATTAAGTAAACTTGCACTTGAAATGACAAGAGGAATGGATGAAGAAACAGTTGATTTTATCCCAAACTATGATGGAACTTTAGAAGAACCAACTTGCTTACCATCAAGATTTCCAAATTTATTATGTAATGGTAGTGATGGTATTGCTGTTGGTATGGCTACTAAAATGCCTCCACATAATTTAACTGAAATTATTAATGCAATTATTGCCGTAAGAAATAATGTTGATATTACAATTGATGAATTAATGAAAATTGTTAAAGGTCCTGATTTCCCAACCGGTGGAATTATTTATGGACTTGGTGGTATTAAACAAGCTTATGAAACAGGTAGAGGAACTTTTAGAGTTAGAGGTAGAGCAAAAATCATTGAAAAAGAAGGGGAAAAATCAAAGATTTTAATTACAGAAATTCCATATCAGGTTAATAAAGCTGCTCTTGTTTCAAAAATTGGTGAACTTGTTAGAGAAAAGAAGATTGAAGGAATTACTGCAATAAGAGATTTAAGTAAAGAGGATGTTAATATTGAAATTGATTGCAGAAGAGATGCTGTTCCTCAGGTTATTCTTAATCAACTTTATAAAAATACTCAACTTGAAGTTTCTTATGGCGTTATAAATCTTTGTGTCGTAAATGGTGCGCCTAAGATTTTATCCTTAAAAGATCTATTAAATAATTATTTAGATTTCCAAATTAGTGTTATTGATAGAAGAACTAGATATTTACTTAGAAAACATGAAGCAAGACTTAAAATTGTTGAAGCTCTATTAACAGTTCATGACAATATTGATGAAGTAGTAGATCATGCAAAAATAAGTAAGAATCCACAAGAATTTGCTGATTGGTTAAAAGTAAGATTTAATTTTGATGATGATCAAGCTAAAGCAATTGTTTCAATGACATTAGGTAGATTAACTGGTATTGAAACTATTAAATTAACCGATGAAAAAACTGAGATTCTTGGTTTAATCAAGAATGATAAATATATTCTTGAATCGAGAGAACACGAAGCTGATGTTGTTGTTAAAGAACTTCAAGAGATTAAAGAAAAATTTGGCGATGAAAGAAGAACTGAAATTTCATATTCAATCGTTTCAGTTGATGACGAAGATTTGATTCCAGAAGAAGATATTGTTATTACTTTAACCGAAAAAGGTTATATTAAGAGAATGTCCTTAGGAGAATTTAGGACTCAAAATAGAGGTGGAGTTGGTGTAAAAGGTATGACTGTTTATAGTGATGATGAAGTCACTAAAATGGTTACAAGTAAAACACATACTGACATCTTATTCTTCTCGAGTTTAGGGAGAGTTTATAGAAAAAGAGGTCACGAAATAAATGAAGCTAGCAGACAAGCAAAAGGTATACCAGTTTTAAATTTACTAAACCTTGAAGAACATGAAACTATTAACTCGATTATTTCCGTCGACGAATACAAAAATAGATATTTATTCTTCGCAACTGTAAAAGGTGTTGTTAAGAGAACTTCACTTGAAGAATTTGAAAGAATTAATGTTAATGGAAAATATGCAATCACTTTGAGAGATAATGATAGTTTACTTGATGTAAAAGTTACTGATGGTCATGCAAAAATCATTCTTGGTAGTAATAAAGGCAAAGCTGTAGTTTTTGATGAAGATGATGTTAGATGTATGGGAAGAACCGCAGCAGGTGTTAAAGGTATGAATTTACCAAGTGATGCGGAACTTGTTTCTCTTGCTACATCACTTGAAGGAACGAATACATTTGTTTTAAGTGAGAAGGGCTTAGGAAAACTTAGTAATTTAGAAGATTATAGGGAAACTAAACGTGGTGCTGGCGGTGTTATTACACTGAAAATTACAGAAAAAACCGGAAATTTAGTTGGTCTAAAGATGGTTAATGGCGATGAAGATATCATTGTCATTACAAATAATGGTCAAGTTATTAGAACATCATTATCACAAGTTCGTGTTATTGGTCGTAATTCACAAGGTGTAAAAATAATAAATTTAAAAGATAAGGAAACTGCAACCTCATTTACTATTGCTCCAAAAAGCGAAGAAGAACCAGTTGGTGAAGAAAAAACCATTAGTGAAACAACTACAATCACGAATGACACAGACAAGGTATAAGAATGAAACCATTAATTTTATCTAATGAAAAGAATAATTTTGAGGTTTTGCGCCTTAGAAAAGATTTAAAAGGATCTTTAGAATTACATAATTTTCCTTATTCTGTCTCAGTTTATGATGAATCATATTCAATAGCACATTTTATAACTATTGATGATTTCAAAAAATATAAAAGCGAGACTCCAAAAGGGACAAAATTTGTATTAAGTCTTCTATATTGTGAAGAAGATTATGAAGGGAAAATTTTAAAACTTAATCATGATAAAAATTATAATATTTCAAGATTTGATGTGGATGTTATTAATAAAGTTGATAAAATCTTAACACCAAGTAAAAAAACAAAACAACAATTAATATTATCAGGAGTTACAGTACCAATTGAGGTGCTTTCTCCTGGCATAAATATTACAAAGTATTCTATAAAAAATACTTATACTAGAAATATTGCATATCGATATCTTAAATGTTCCGAAGAATATTCATTTGTTACAACAGTTTTAAATTATGAAGATGTTGAAGCTTTTTATAGGCTACAAAAACTTGCTTCAAGATTTCCAAAAATAAAATTTATTGGGATATTTGATAGTTGTGGTGCAAGCAGGGAAATAAGAAGGATTATTAAGAAATCACCTGCAAATTTACAATTCCCTGGTGTTTTAGATGAAGATGTCTATTTATCATTAATTTTTAATTCAAAAGCCTTTTTATTTATTAATTCTAATCCTGGTAGTGTATTTCAATCTCTAGAAGCGATGGCTAGTGAAACACAAATATTAGCTTTAAACTCAGCAATATATCCAGATATTGTAATTGATAAAGAAAATGGCTATGTCTATAATGATTTTAATTCATTAGTTGAAGGTTTTGCGAAACTTATGAATAATGAATTAGATCTTACTATACGAAAAGGAAAAGAGTTTGCTAATGCTAATTCACTTAAAAATATAGGGGAAAAATTAATTGAAATTTATAGAGGATTATAAGTATGAACGATTTAAATTATCTTATTGAAAACAAAGAAAAAGTTGAGAAACTTTTAAAAGGAAAGCTTTATGATGTTAACCTTGATGATTTAGTTAAATTAGTCGCTGAAAAGAAGGAATTACAAAAATTAACTGAATCAAACAAAGCTGAACAAAATAAATTATCAAAATCGGTACCTGAAGTTAAAAAAGCAGGTGGTGATGTAAATGCTTTATTTGCAAATGTTAAGAAATTAGCAAACCAAAATAAGGAAAATGAAGAAAGACTTAAAGTTGTAGAAAAAGAAATTAACGATATTTGGTTTGCATTGCCAAATCTTCCAGATGAAGATCTTCTTCCTGGTGGAAAAGAAAATAATAAACCATTTTACACTTATGGGAAAAAACCAATTTTTAATTTCCCAGTCAAAAATCATGTCGAACTTGCTGAATCTTTAGGTTTAATTGACTACAAAAGAGCTGCAAAAATAAGTGGAAGTGGTACTTGGATTTATACAAATTTAGGTGCAAGACTTGAATGGGCACTTGTTAATTTTTTCATTAGTGAACATATTAAAGATGGATTTGAATTTATACTTCCTCCACATTTATTAAATTATGAATCTGGATTTACAGCTGGACAATTCCCAAAATTTGAAAAAGATGTTTTTATTTTAGAAGAAGTTCAACCCGAGAGATTTTTACTTCCAACCGCAGAAACTGCACTTGTTAATTTACACCGTGATGAAATATTAACAGATGATGCATTACCAAGAAAGTATTTTGCTTATACTCCTTGCTATCGTAAAGAAGCAGGATCATATCGTACTGAAGAACGTGGAATGATTCGTGGGTATCAATTCAATAAAGTTGAAATGGTCGAATATACAAAAGATGATGATAGTGATAGAGCATTTGATGAGTTAGTTGGTAAAGCCAAATCATTAGTTGAAAAACTTGGATTGCATTTCCAAATTTCAAAATTAGCGGCTGGAGATTGTTCACATTCAATGGCAAGAACTTACGACATTGAAGTTTGGATTCCAAGCATGGGCATTTATAAAGAAGTTTCTAGTGTTTCGAATGCAAGAGATTATCAAGCACGTAGAGGAAAGATTAGGTATAAAGATGAAAATGGCAAGATGCATTTCTGTCACACATTAAATGGTAGCGGACTTGCAACTTCTAGAGTTTTCCCTGCAATTTTGGAACAATATCAACAAGAAG
>CAVEUG010000033.1:0-10698 GCA_963618895.1 Slackia isoflavoniconvertens
CATTAAAAAGGGAACAAACATTTCAAGAGATGCTTCGATAATAGTTAAAGAAATAGCTAAAATTAATTCTTTTTTAAATGGTTTTATATATTTAAATAATTGAGGATAATATCTAACTTTCTTCTTTTTCATAGCCAATATATTATATAAAAAAATGTGTTCAATGAACACATTTAAATATACATGTTTTTATATTTTGATATTATTCACCTAATGGATTGCCTTTTCCATCAACAAGAACATTACCGACTAAAATAATGACCCCATCAATGAATGACCAAATCCATCCAATACCTATAAAAGCCAATAATAATTGAGCAATACCAATTCCAACATAGCCTAAATAAATTCTACCAATACCTGGAAGGAAAATATTTAATAAACCTCCAGCCAATCTACTTTTTACACTTGTTCCATCTTGATAAATAGTTGGTTGACTATTAACAGTTGTATTTTCGTTTGGATCTGTTGGGCATCCACAATTTGGACAATATTTGACATCTTCTGGGACTTCTTTTCCACATTTTCTACAGAACATAACTCGTTCCTCCTAACTCTTTTATTATATTCTTATATTTTAATTAATTACATAAAAATATATAATTCAATGTGGTTTTTATGGATAAATTTTTAATTTTATGCGATTTAGATGATACTTTGTTAACTAGTAATAAAGAAATTACTACCGCCTCAATCGAATTTATTAAGAAATTTAAAGAATTCGGTAATATTTTTTGTATAGCTACCGGAAGACCATATCAAGGTGCTTATAAATATTATGAAGAATTGGGAAAAGATTGTCCTTATGTTTGCGATAATGGGTGTTCAATATATTTTAAAAATGAACCACCAGTATTTTTTGGGATAGATTTTAAAATTTTCAAAGCATTAATAAATAAATTAATTGGAAAAGATAAAGCAATTTTTGTTGCAACAGGAAACAAACTTACATATTCGCATAACTATGATTCAGTGCCTGATTTTTTAAAACATAATGAGTTAAATGACATTCAAAATATAGAAAATAATTTTGATAATGGAGAATATATTCCTTTAATTATAAATCTATATTTAAAAGAAGAATATTATGATGAATGCATTAAAATCTTGGATAGCTATAAAGAATATATTCAATATACATATTGGGGTAATAATGATAGAATTTGCGCTTTTGAAATTAGATCGATTCATGGTTCAAAAGGGAACGCGTTAAAATATTTAAAAGATAAATATAAAATAAAAGATAACCGAACAATTGCATTTGGTGATCAATTGAATGATATTGATATGATTAAAGAGGCTTATTATGGTGTAAGCATGATCAATGCAAATGATGATGTTAAAAAAGAAGCCAAATATGTGACAGAATTTGATTTTGAAAATAATGGCGTAATTGAATTTCTTAAAAAGTATAAATTATATTGATTTATTTCTATATTAATTAACTATGTTTATATATGATTTTTCTTTATATTTACCTAAAATATTTATAAAATATGTATGGTTCTAAAAGGAGAAAAATTATGTCAAAAACATATCAATTGGTTTTAATTAGACATGGCGAATCAGAATGGAATAAATTAAATTTATTCACTGGTTGGACTGATGTTGAATTAAGTGAAAAAGGTGTTCAAGAAGCTTCGAATGCAGGCTTACTTTTAAAGAAAGAAGGATTTCACTTTGATGTTGCTTATACATCATATTTAAGAAGAGCAATTCACACTTTAAATCATGTCTTAGAAGGAATGGAAGAAGAATATATTCCAGTTACTAAATCATGGAAATTAAATGAGAAACATTATGGCGCACTTCAAGGATTAAATAAAGCTGATACGGCTGCAAAATATGGTGATGATCAAGTTAAACTTTGGAGAAGAAGTTATGATGTTCCAGCACCAGCAGTTGAAGAAGATGATCCACGTAATCCAGCTTTACAAGCTCCATATAAAGGAATTGACCCAAAACTTTTGCCACGTACTGAATGTTTAAAAGATACAGTTGAAAGAGTTGTTCCTTATTTTGAAAGTGAAATAAAACCACAAATTTTAGCTGGTAAAAATGTAATTATTGCTGCTCATGGAAATAGTTTAAGAGCATTAGTTAAATATTTGGAAAATATTAGCGATGAAGATATTATTTCGCTTAATATTCCAACCGGTGTCCCACTCGTCTATGAACTTGATGAGAATTTAAAGGTTCTTGGAAAAAGATACTTAGGCGACCAAGCCGCTATTGAAGCTGCTATGAATGCTGTTGCAAATCAAGGAAAAGCCAAAAAATAGTAATTAATTAGTAGAAATAGCATAGTCCTTATTATGCTATTTTTTTATACAAAGGTGAAGATTATGGAGAATGAAATTATATTGACAAATATGGTTATGATTTATTCTGACGATAAGATTTTAGTTCAAAATCGGGTGGCAAATGATTGGCCAGGAATTAATTTTCCTGGAGGTCATGTTAAGTTTGATGAATCGATTGAAGAATCATGCGTTAGAGAGATTAAAGAAGAAACAGGTTTAGATATTTGTAATCTTCATTTTTGCGGATTCTTCGAATGGAACATTATTAAAGACCACAAAAGACACTTAGCCATGTTATATAAAACTAAAGATTATAGTGGTGAACTTATATCTTCTAGTGAAGGCAAAATGTTATGGATTAATGTTGATGATATTAATAAATATCAGCAATCAGTTGATTTTGATAAAGTTCTAAAAATCATGCTTGAGAATTAAAATTAATCGATCCCATCTATAAAAGAACAAACATGAAAAAGTAAGTTTCATTTATGAACTATCAATTTTTATAAATGAAACTAGAAAAAAACGAATTGCAATGAATGCTAATTCGTTTTTTTCGTTATAAGAAGAAATTTATAAAATCCCTTACTCGCTATTTAATAGATTTTTTTGGATCAATAAGCATTGCTTTTGATTCAATTTCATCATTTATAAGTTTAATAAATTCATCAATTGAAACAGTAATTTGTTTTTCATCACCATATCTACGATAAGTTACTGTGCCGTTTTCAACTTCGTTATCGCCAATAACAAGAGTATATGGGATTTTCATCATTTGTGCATTTCTGATTCTGTATCCTAATTTTTCTTCTGAATCATCAAGTTGAACTCTTAATTTGTCAGCTTTTAATTTCTTCATGAGTTCTTTGCAATATTCAAGATGGAAGTTATTGTTAACTGGAAGGACTTTAACTTGAACAGGAGTGCACCATGTTGGGAAAGCACCTGCAAAGTTTTCAGTGATAATACCTAAGAATCTTTCGATACTTCCAAGCATTGCTCTATGAAGCATGATTGGTTGTTTCTTGCTGCCATCTTTATCAATATAATAGCAACCAAACCTTTGTGGTAAGTTCATATCAAGTTGAATAGTTCCGCATTGCCAAACTCTTCCCATGCAATCTTTTAATTTGAAGTCAAGTTTTGGCCCATAGAATGCTCCATCTCCGGGATTAATTTTGAATTCTTTGCCACTTGCCAAACATGCTTCTTTTAAGATTTCTTCTGATTTATTCCATAAAGCAATATCACCAATATATCCTTCTTTAGGTCTAGTTGAAAGTTCGATTCTATAGTCTAAACCAAAGAGAGTGTAGCAATAGTTATATAAACCAATTAAGGTTTTAATTTCTGATTCAAGTTGATCTTCTCTACAATAAATATGAGCATCATCTTGTGTGAAGCAACGAACTCTAAATAAACCATTTAATGCACCGCTTGCTTCATGTCTATGAACAAGACCCATTTCTGCAATTCTACATGGTAAATCTTTATATGAATGAATACTTGAGTTATAAACTAAAATTGATCCTGGGCAATTCATTGGTTTAATTGCGAATTCTTTTTCATCAATTTTAGTGGTGTACATGTTTTCTTTGTAGTGATCCCAGTGTCCACTAGTAATCCAAAGTTCTTTGCTTAACATAATTGGAGTATTAACAACTTGGTATCCATATTCGTTTTGCAAATCATACCACCAAGCTTCGATATTTCTTCTTAAAGTCCAACCATTTGGAAGCCAGAATGGGAAACCAGGACCATATTCACTAATCATGAATAATCCTAAATCTTTACCAAGTTTACGATGATCTCTCTTTTTAGCTTCTTCTTTAAGTAAGATATGTCTTTCTAAATCTTCTTTAGTCCAGCAAGAAACACCATAAATTCTTGTTAATTGTTTATTTTTTGAGTCACCTCTCCAATAAGCGCCAGCTAAATTCTCAAGTTTGAAGTTTTTAATGTATCCTGTTGAAGGAACATGGACTCCTAAACAAAGATCAAACCAATCGCCTTGTTTATAAATAGTAATTTTTCCATCTTCCAACTCTGAAATTAATTCTTCCTTATATGGATTTCCTTTGAATAAATCGAGAGCTTTTTCTTTTGAAACTTCTTCTCTAATAATATATTCATTCTTTTTAGAGAATTCTTTCATCTTAGCTTCAATTTTTGGTAAATCTTCTTGTTTTAAAACATAATCTTTAAAATCAACATCATAATAGAACCCGTCTTCAATTGCGGGGCCAATAGTGAATAATGCGTTTGGCCATAAAGCATGGATTGCTTGAGCCATTAAATGGCTTGTTGAGTGATTTAAAATATGAAAAGCTTCTGGAGAAGAAGTGGTGATTAATTCAAATTCTTTTCCACCTTCTGGAAGTGGTCTAAATAAATCATAATCTTTTCCATCAACTTTATAAGCAATTGCTTTTTTCTTGTTTTCAGGATCTAAAAGAAGAGCAACATCCATTCCATTTGCGCCATCTTTTACTTCAATTTCTTTTTGATTGACTAAAATTTTCATAAATTTTCTCCTTCTCTAAGAACAAAAAACGTCCTTAGAAATAAAATTCTAAGGACGTAATATACGCGGTACCACCTTAGTTATAGAGAAAAATTTCTCTATCACTTAGTTTAAAATTTTAAGGATAAATTCTAACCTTTGCTCCGAAGTGGTAACTATTAATTTTCTTTAAGAAATCTTTCACCAACAACTGATTTCCTCTCTAATAAAGAAGATTTAATAATCGTTTCTTCTTCAACGCTATAAATATAATAATCTTATTTTTAAGTAAATCAACAATTTTAAATAAGACTTTTTTGTATTTTAAATAAGACTTTTTCGTATAAAAATGAATGAATAATTATATTTTTATGGCAATTTTTGACCACTTGAAGTGTAAATTTTATACCATTCATCTTTTGTTAATTCAATTTTTGTTCCATTAATTGCATCTAATATATGATCTTTGTTTGTTGAACCGATTAAAACTTGAACATTTGCACCAAGTTTTAATAAGAAAGCAATAGCTATGCCTTGAGGAGTGGAGTTATATTTAGTTGCTAATTCTTTTAAATAAACATTTAGTTCATGATATTTCTCATCATTATTAAATATTAAGCCTTCAAACATGCCATATTGGAATGGCGACCAGCATTGTAATAAGATGTTTTTCCTTTTTAAATAGAAGAAAATATTGCCGCTTCTTTCAACACCTTCATTAAAATATGTATTAAAATTTAATTCCTCAGAGATAATTGAAGGATGACCAATACCAAGTTGAAGTTGATTAGCTTCTATTTTTTGTTTGCAAGTATCTTCTAAATATTTAATGGCCTCTTTTGAAAAATTTGAAACACCAAAATGTTTAACCATTCCTTTTTCATATAAATAATTGAAAGCTTTTGCAACTTCTTCATTATCTAAAAAAATATCTGGTCTATGAAGCAAAAAATAATCAACATAAGGAAGGCCTAATCTTGAAAGTGAATCCTCGCAAGATTTTACGATTGCATCATATGATAAATCATATATGCATGTTCCTTTTTCTCTATTTTTATAGATACCACATTTAGTTTGGATAATCATCCTTTCTCTTAAACTTGGATTAATTTTTAAAGCTTCGCCAAGTTTTCTTTCACTATCTCCATCATTATAAATGCTTGATGTGTCGAAAAAATTAATCCCATGATCAAGATCGAATTTAATTAGGTCTGCTAAGTCTTTTGAACTTACGTCTTTTAAACGCATTAGTCCTTGAATAATCTTTGAGTTTTTCATGTTTTAATTATAAATTAAGAAGAGTATTAAAAAAACTCCAATTAGGAGTTTTAATTTTAAGTCAAATATTTTTTAAGCTACGCTCTTATTATCTGGAAGATTAACAATTCTCATGAAGTTTGCTTTTCCAGAACCAGTAGGAGTGCCACCGCTAATTAAAATAGAATCGCCAGGCTTGAGTCCAAGTTGTTTTGCATAATAAATTGATAAAACTTCCATCTCTTCAATGAAATCTGGCATTTTTGTTGGAATATATGTTGAATAAATGCCCCAATATAATGCGTTTTGCAAACAAGTTTTTTCTTTATTGCTTATTGAAAGAATTGGACAACATGGTCTAGCTTTGCTGATTCTTCTACTGGATTTACCAGTTTCAGTAAAACTAACAATTAATTTAGCATTGATTAATTTTGCGGTATTAGCAATTGAGTTAGCAATAGCATCATTGTTAACTTTTTCACTTGAATCGTAAGCTTCTTTTGCAAGACGTTCAAAATCAAGTTGTTTTTCCATGGTTGATGAAATTCTTGTTTGCATATCAACAGCTTCAATAGGATATTCGCCACTCGCACTTTCAGCAGAAAGCATGACGCAATCACTAGATTCATTAATTGCGGTTGCAACATCGCTTACTTCAGCTCTTGTTGGGACTGGAGAATGACACATTGAATCAAGCATTTGAGTTGCGGTGATAACTGGTTTACCTTCTTTTCTACACATAGAAATAAGTTCATTTTGAATAATCGGAACTTCTTCTGGAGGTATTTCAACACCTAAATCACCTCTAGCTACCATAATTCCATCGCTAGCATCAACAATTTCCTTAATATGAGATAAAGCAACAACATTTTCAATCTTAGAAATAATTCTAATTTCTGGATGACCTTGTTCTTTAAGTAATTGTCTAATTTCTTCGACATCTTCAGCGGTAGAAACAAATGAAGCAGCTATATAATCTACTCCATGCTCACACCCCCAAATAAGATCGTTTCTGTCTTTTTCATTCATAAATGGCATACTTAGTCTTGCACCGACACAATTTACGCCTTTTTTGCTTCCTAAATTATGACTATCAAGAGCTTCACAAATAAGTTCATGATTCTTTTCATCTTTTTTCCTAACAATTAAATCAAGTTTACCATCATCAAATTTAATGTGATTACCAACTTGAGCATCGTTATATAATCCAGGGAAATTTACACTAATTTTTTCAGGAGTTCCTAAAACTTCTTTCATTGAAATTCTAACTGTTTGTCCTTTTTTGATTGGAATTAAATTATTTTCCATATCGTGGCATCTAATTTCTGGACCTTTTGTATCAAGCATAACAGCGATAAATACGCCTTCTTTTTCAAGCGCTCTTGCTTTATTTAATTTTTCTAAATGTTCATCATAACTGCCATGAGAAAAATTTAAACGCATACAATTCATCCCATGTTTAACAAGTTCAACTAACATTTCTTTAGATTCACTTGCTGGACCAATTGTGCAAACTATTTTGGTATTTTTTGAAATATTTCTTTTAATCATTGTTCTTCCCTTTACTTAATTAAATCGTAATAATCATATAATTCTTCATGTTTATCTCTTGGTGTTGCTAAAGCTTCATAAATATCTTGGTGGTGGAGCTTATTATTTACGATACCAACACAAACGCCCCCAATACCTTCATCTAAAAGTTTAATAGCATAGGCACCCATTCTCGTACTATTAAATCTTTCCATAGCACTTGGACGCCCGCCTCTTTGTATATAACCCAAAACATCAAGTCTTGTATCGAATCCAGTTTCTTTTTGAATTCTTTCGACTAATGCTTTAGTATCTAACAATTTTTCACTAACTAAAATTGTTACATGATCAGGATTTGTTTTCTTTAATTCTTTAAGTTGTGCAATAAGTTCATCTAAATCAACTGGTCTATCATTTGTGATTATAAAATCTGCATGAGTAGCAATACCGGCAAAAAGTGTTAAGTCTCCACATTTATTGCCCATAATTTCAATTACGCCGCATCTATTGTGACTACTCATCGTATCGTTAATGTCATCAATTGCTGAAACAACTTTGTTTAAAGCTGTATCAAAACCAATTGTGAAATCAGTTGAAGAAATATCATTGTCGATAGTTCCTGGAAGGCCAACGCAATTAATTCCTTGTTCGCTTAATTTTTTAGCTCCCATATAACTTCCATCGCCACCAATGACAATCAATGCATCAATCCCATGTTTTCTTAAAGTTTCAATCCCTTTCTTTTGAACTTCTGGGTCTTTAAATTCTGGAAGACGAGCAGACTTTAAAACAGTTCCGCCAAGGGAAACGCTATATTTTGCAAAATCTTTATCAACTTTTTCGATTTCATCATGAACTAACCCATAATAGCCATGTCTAATAACATACATTTCTTTATTTAATTTGTAGCCGGCTCTAATTGCCCCAATCATCGCGCAGTTCATTCCTGGTGCATCGCCGCCACTAGCTAATATACCAATTTTCTTAACCATAGAACCTATCCTTCTTTCGGAAATTATTATAATATAAATTAATATTTAGATATAGCAATTATTAACATATATGTTAATGTGTTTGTTTTACTAATAATTATAATTTATATATAATTATTGAGTTTTAAGAGGGTAAACGATATGGTTAAAAGAGATTTAGCACTAGTAATGGATTTATATGAATTAACAATGAGTAATGGTTACTTTAAGGAAAACAAAATTAATCAAAAAGCTGTTTTTGATATGTTTTATAGAAACAATCCAGATAATGGTGGATATGTAGTTTTTGCTGGACTTAACGAAGTCATAAATTATATTCAAAATTTAAATTTTAGTGATTCAGATATTGAATATTTAGATTCATTAAAAATGTTTGATAAAGAATTTTTAAAATTCTTAAAAAACTTTAAATTTGAAGGTGATATCGTTAGTTTCGAAGAGGGAAGTCTCGTTTATCCTAACGAACCTTTAATTACAGTAAAAGGAAGATTAATTGAGTGCCAATTAATTGAGACCGCCTTACTTTTAATGATTAATCATGAATCTTTAATCGCTACCAAAACAAATCGAATTGTTTTAGCAAGCAAAGGAAGAAGTGTAAGTGATTTTGGCGCAAGAAGAGCACATAATGCTGATGCTGCAATTTATGGAGCAAGAGCAAGCTATATTGGTGGTGCATGTGCTACGGCAACTGTTTTAGCTGGTAAATATTTTAATATCCCTGTTACGGGAACAATGGCTCATTCTTGGGTAATGTCTTTTGGTTCTGAATATGATGCATTTTTAAGTTATGCAAAAATTTATCCAAATAATTGCGTTTTATTAATTGATACTTTTGATACTATTCACTCGGGACTTAAAAACGCAATTAAAGTATATAAAGATTTTTTAAAACCTAATGGATATAACCTTAAAGGTATAAGAATTGATTCTGGTGATTTAAATTACTTATCTAAAAAATGTCGAAAAATTTTAGATGAAAATGGATTAAAAGATACAAAAATTGTTGTTTCAAATGCACTTGATGAGTATAAAATCCAATCTTTACTTAACCAAGGAAGTGAAATTGATGCTTTTGGTGTTGGCGAAAATTTAATTACTAGTGCATCATCTCCGGTATTAGGAGGTGTTTATAAAGTTGCTGCAATTGAAGAAAATGGTGTTTTTGTTCCAAAAATCAAAATTTCTGAAAGTGTAGAAAAAATCACTAATCCTGGCGAAAAAGATGTTTATAGAGTTTTTGATGAAAATGGTAAATCAGTTGCTGATTTAATTTCTTTAAAAGGTGAGAAATTAGATTTTAAATCTTTAAATTATATTGACCCTAGAAAGCCATGGAAAAAAATGAAATTTGTTAATTTTACTTTTAAAGAAATGCGTAAACAAATTTTTAAGGATGGTAAGCTGGTTTATGAGATTCCATCGCTTGATAAAACTAGAGAATATGTGAGACATCAAGTTGATAATGAATTATGGGATGCAGAAAAAAGATTTGTTTTACCTCATGAACATTATCTTGATTTTACAAAAGCGTATTACGACTTAAAAATGAAACTTATAGAAGAGAACAGATTTGATGAATAAATTAATTGTATTTGGTGGAACTTTTAATCCATTAACTTTTGCACATGATGAGATTATTAATCTCGCTAAGAGTTATTTTAATGAAGAAAATATTGTTATATTGCCATCCTCGGATAATTTCTTTCATAGTTGGAAAAATTACGATGAATCCATGATTTTACCAACTAAGGTAAGAGTTGAAACATTGAAAGAATATTGTAATAAAAATAATTGTTTATTGAGTTTAATTGAAGTGGAGGGGAAAACTTCCAAAACTATTGAGTCAATTCGAGAATTAAAAAAAGAATATAAAAAAGAAGAATGTTATTTTTTGCTAGGTAGTGAAAAAATTAAAGAAGTTCATACATGGTTTTTAGCTCACCAATTGATAAAAGAATCATACTTGGTTTTCTTTAAGAGAAATAATGATGACTTTAAAAAAGAAATTGAAAAATCTAATTTTATTAAATCCAATTTGGATCGATGCATATTTATCGAAGATACTTTAAGTGAATATCAAGATTATTCTTCAACTAAATTAAGAGAATTA
>CAVEUG010000034.1:0-4814 GCA_963618895.1 Slackia isoflavoniconvertens
GTTATAGGTCATTCAAAAGGTGGGAACCTTGCTTATTATGCTTTCTTTAATTTGCCTGAAGAATTAAAAGAAAAAGTTATTATTTGCTACAACCTTGATGGTAATGGTTTTAGAAATGATAATTTTGATTATAAAAAATATAAGAAAAAAATTACAAAAATTGTTCCAAGTGATGATGTTGTTGGATGTGTTTTCGATACATATGCAAAACATACAATTGTTAAGAGCACTAATTTTTCAATATTTGCTCATGATGTTTTGTCATGGCAACTAGATCCTAATGATTATACAAAATTATTAAAAACTAAAACTTTAACTAGAGCTTCGCAGGCATTTAAGGTAGTTTTTAATATTTGGATTACTAAGATGACAATGAAACAACTTGAAGACTTCATTGATTTTATTTTTGTAATGGTTGATTTAGAAAAAACAAAGACTGTCAATGAGCTATTTACAAACTTAGTGAAGAATAGACATGCTTATTTAAAAACAATTGAGTGTTATCCTGCTGAACGTAAAAAAGAAATTAAGAAACTAACAAGTCAATTTTTAAAAGACTATATTGATGTTTATATTAGAATTTCACCTATTACAAAGCGATTGGCTTTGTTAACAAAAAATGAGAATTTACTTAAGGAGAATTAAAGAATGGCGAACACAAAAAAATTTATTTTAGCTATCGATCAAGGAACAACATCGACTAGAGCAATGCTTTTTGATCATGATGGCGGGATTGTTTATAAATCCCAACAAGAAGTTGAGTGCTTCTTCCCAAATGATGGTTGGGTTGAACAAAATGCGCTTGACGTTTGGCTTTCAGTCCTAGATGTCATAAATGATTGTTTAGCAAAAACCAATTACACTTACGATAATATAGATTGTATTGGTTTAACCAATCAAAGAGAAACAACAATTGTATGGGATAAAAAGACTGGCATGCCAGTTCATAATGCTGTTGTTTGGCAATCTCGTCAATCACTTGAAATTTGTAATAAATGGTCAAAATATAAAGATTTAATTCACGAAAAAACTGGACTTGTTTTGAACCCATATTTTAGTGCGAGTAAAATTAGATTTATTTTAGATAATATTAAAGATGGTCAAAAGAGAGCTGAAAATGGTGAGTTATTATGCGGAACTATCGATACGTGGGTTTTATACAAATTGTCACAAGGCAAGATTTTTAAAACTGATATTACAAATGCTTCTAGAACTATGTTCTTTAATATTAATACATTAACGTGGGATGATGAACTTTTAAAAATCTTTAATATTCCTAAATGTATGTTAGCTGAAGTTGTGCCATCAAGTCATTACTTTGGTGATGCAACTGCTTTGTATCCTGGATTAAAAATTTGTGGTGTTGCAGGCGATCAACAAGCTGCTCTTTTTGGTCAAAACTGTTTTGAAGTTGGCGAATCAAAAAATACATATGGTACCGGATGCTTTATGTTAATGAATGTTGGAAATAAACCAATTATGAGCAAGAATGGGTTATTAACGACTGTAGCATGGCAAATTGGTGATAAAGTTACTTATGCACTTGAAGGTTCTGTCTTTATTGGCGGAGCATGTGTTCAATGGTTAAGAGATGAAATGCGTATGTTTAGACATGCAAGCGATAGTGAAACATATGCAAATAAAGTTGATGATGAATTAGGAGTTTATGTTGTTCCTGCGTTTGTTGGACTTGGTGCACCATATTGGGATGATGAATGTAGAGGTGGTGTTTTTGGTTTAACTAGAGCAACTAAGAAAGAACATTTCATAAGGGCGACATTAAATTCAATTGCTTTACAATCAAAAGATTTAGTCAAAGCTATGGAAAAGGAATGTAATAAGCCATTGAAGGTTTTGAAAGTTGATGGAGGTGCGACCGCAAACGGCTATTTAATGCAATATCAAGCAGATATATTAGGATGTAAAGTAATGCTTCCACATTGTTTAGAAACAACTGCCTTAGGGGCTGCTTATCTTGCAGGTTTGCAAAATAAATATTGGAATTCTTTGGATGATATTAAAAAGATTCATAAGTATAAGAAGGAATATACCCCTAAAATGAGTAAAAAAGTTATTGCTGCAATCGATAAAAAATGGGCTAAAGCAATAGAAGCTGTTAGGGTATTCAAATAATGAATGACAAAATTAAAAAATTAATTAATGGAAGCATAGTAATTGGGCCTAATGAATTAGAGTCATATTTTCTTATTGAAAAAAGTAATAACTTAGATATTTCTTTTCAATACAAAACTAAGGAAACAGTTCTTAGCGAGATTTTTGGAACGTATAATGAAAAAACGATAAAGTCATTGATGATACATGGCGGTTTCACGTATGAAATTGCTAAGAAATATCTAAGGTTTTTATGTGCGGGTTATAAAGATAATGAACTATTCAAATGGTTGTATGATAAGAATTTAATTATTGTTGATGAATTATATTTAAATCTTTATAAGGGGAAAAATATTGTTTTTGTTTGTTATTCCAAGAATGATCCTGAAATTAAGGCTATTATTGATAAAATAGGCGGGAATCAATATAGTTTTTTAAAAATTTCCGATCTTGGTTTGCCAAATGTCACACATGACATTTTAAATTTCATTAATGTAGATGAAGAAGTCAAATATGCATTAAACGAGATTGCATCGAAGATTTCTGATGGAGAAAGTCCAAATGACTTTTTAATATATTGTAATTCCGAAACATATGCATTTTATTTAAAAATTTATGCTAAATATTTTGGCTTACCTATAAATTTTAATGATAAAAAGACTTTGATAGATACTAAGGCTGGGAGATATGTTTTAAATAATATCAATCATAGTTTTGATGAAATTTATGAAACATATAAAAACAATAATGAGGATGATAACGATATTGAAGTAATTAAATATTTATATGATTTTTATGAATTAGATAATGATAAGAATTATGCACTTGATTTTAAATCTATTTTAATGGATCACGAAATAAAGGATGAAAAAATCATCAATGCAATTAACCTTATTTCAAGTCTTATTTTTGATTCTTCATATGAAATTTATGTATTAGGCGCAATTGATGGGTTTATTCCAAAGGTTGTATCAAATAACGATATTATTGACGATAGAGTTAAAGAAATAAATGGATTAACGACCAGTTATTTTAAAAATGAATTAATTAATGAAATGACAAGCAATTTTATATCATTAAATAATATAAGTTTTATATCTTTTTCAAATGAAAATGGTAAGAATAAAGCGTCATATATGTTAGAAAAAATACTTAATTTTAATGTTAAGAGTCCCAAACTTCAAAAATTCTCTTATTCAAAAGAAATAAGTAATATCTATCATCTAAATTATCTATATAGATATAAGTTTTTTAGTGAAGTTAATGATGAACTAAAAATTACTAATGGATTATTTAAAGAACAAGAATTATTTGATAATTCATTTAAAGGAATTGATAGAATTCCAATAGAAGACAATTATTTATCTGCTTCCTCACTAAATATATTTGCATCATGCCACTTTGCTTACTATCTTCAAAAGATCTTAAAGATTGATAGTTTTTCATCAAATTTTAATACCGAAGTTGGTAAATATTATCATAAAATTTTCGAAAAAATATATGATAAGGATTTTGATTTCAAAAAAATATCTAGCGAAGATAAAGATAGACACAATTTTTCTAAAAAAGAATTGGTTCTCTTAGAAAAAATGGATTTGATAGTTGAAAAAGTAACTAATTATATAAGAAGTAAAAATTCAGAACACCCAGTTACTAAAACTTTTCACGAAGAAGAACTTAAATTTATTGTTGATGATATACCAATTCAAGGTAGAGTTGATTGTATAAATTTATATGGAAAGGATTTAATTGTTATAGATTATAAAACTGGTAGTGCCTCAAATGATCTTGATATGTTTTTTAAATATGGAACAGACATTCAATTGCCGTTTTATTTATTTGAATTAAGTAAGGATTCTAACTTTAAAAAGTACAATATAATGGGTGCTTTTATTCAACCTATAAACATTAAAGATGAATACAATTTTTTAGACGAAGAAAAAAATGATGAAAAGCGTTTCAAAATGGATGGTTTAGTTTTCAAAACTGAAAAAGCAAATCAAAGAAATATTGAATGGCTTGAAAGTTGCGTTCTTTCAAACGGTAAAAAAGCCGAAATTTATGGTGAAGAAAAACTTAATGCAATTATTGATCGAGTTGAAAGTTATGTTCAAGAATTTAGCTCTTTAATAAATACAAATTATTTTAAAATAAATCCAATTTTAGTGCGAAAAAAAGATAGTTGTAAATATTGTAATTTTTCTGATATATGTTTTAGAAAAAATAGCGATTATAGAGTAATGGAGGATGAAGAAGATCCGATGGGGGTTGTAACAGATGCCTAAACTAACAAAATACCAACAAATGGCCGTTAATTCGGAAGGTAATGTCATTGTTTCTGCTGGAGCTGGCAGTGGCAAAACAAAAGTTTTAACCGAAAGAGTTATGAGAAAAATTAATGAAGGGGTCAAAATTGATGAATTTTTAATTCTTACTTTTACTAATGCAGCTGCAAAAGAAATGAGAGATAGAATTAAGGTTGCATTAAATGAGGCTAATAATCTTGAAGAGATGAATAAAGTTGATTCTGCACATATTGAGACATTTGATGCTTATGCCCTTTATGTTGTTAAAAAATATGGCTTTAAAATAGGGTTACCATCTTCTATAAATAATGTTCCGGAAGATGTTATTCAAGTTAAAATTAAAAGCGAAATAAACGATGTTTTTAATGATTATTACGAAAAAGGTGATGAAACTTT
>CAVEUG010000035.1:0-27232 GCA_963618895.1 Slackia isoflavoniconvertens
AAAACGAAACAAATTGTAGACAAGTTAATCATTTAATATTAATATTAAATGCGCATGGAGGAATGGATATGCAATGGTATGATTATGTATTTTGGGTTGTTTGTTTAGTTATTATTGTTTTAAGTTTACTCCAAGGTGGGAAAAGCGAAGGTGCTTCAGGTGCTATTACTGGTGGCGGAATGAATGTTTTCGTTAAAACCAAAGAAAGAGGTAGTGAATTAATTATTTCTTATTTGACACTTGGATTTGGCATAGTATTTTTGTTCTTTGCATTATTAAGTAGTGTTTTGGTTAAATCAAGCTCAAGTTCATCCGACTCAACAACAACAGCTTTACAAATAATTAATCTATTAAAATTTTAAGACAAGGTGCAAACCTTGTTTTTTTATAAAAGAATTGGTATTTGATATAGTTTTTCATTAAAGTTTCAAGAATGATTGATTGATGTTTCATTTATGGGTATTATTTTTTTCAATTTTGAATCGCTTTCTATTCTAAATTATTATTAATTTGATAAAATTATAGCCATGAAAAACATTAAAGAATACACAACTGAAAAGAAGGAAGAATTAAAGAAATATTTTAGCCAGTTTTCTAAGAAAAAGACTCTAGTTATAGTGCAACTAAACGACGATCCTGCAAGCAACGCTTATATAAGAGGAAAATTAAAAGATTGTGAGGAAGTTTGTGTTGATGCAAAACTTATAAAACTAAGCGAAGAAACTTCAGAAGAAGATTTATTAAAACTTGTTCGCGAATTAAATAACGACCCAAGTGTTGATGCTTTTATAGTACAAATGCCTCTTCCAAAACAAATAGATGAAGAGGTAATTAAAAAAAGTATTGTTCCTGAAAAAGATGTTGATGGTTTCAATCAATATTCTAAATATGTTCCAGCAACTCCAAAAGGAATTGTTGAATTTTTAAAAGATAATAATTTTGTTTTTAAAGGCAAAAATGCTGTTGTTTTGGGGAGAAGTAATATTGTAGGAAAACCAATGCATGATATTTTATTAAAACTTGACATGAATGTAATAAATTTGCACACTAAAACATCAGAAGAAGATAAGAAGTTTTATATAGAACATGCAGATCTAATTGTCGTTTCAATCGGAAGAAAATATAACATTGATAATAGATATAATTTTAAAAAAGATTGTCTTGTCTTTGATGTTGGAATTAATAGAGAAGATGGAAAATTATATGGTGATTGTGTACCTGACTTAAATGTAGCATATCAGTCACCAGTTCCTGGTGGTGTTGGTTTATTGACTAGACTAGCATTATTAATTAATTTGAAGGAGGTTTGCGAAGAAAATGGAATTTAATATTAAAAACACTAATGTTTATGGAATGGATTACACATTAAAAGCAAGTGGCAATCCAATGAGAACAGAATTTGATAGAAGTGAAGTAAATGAAAAAGATATTATTCGCGCAGAAAAATTAGGAACTTGTTTAAGTGGACAAGGTCATGACAATTTTTTAAAGGGAATTATTGTTCAGTTTGATGTTACTGCTCCCTTATTTTGGTGGAAAGAAGCGCAAAGATACCATTGGTTAGATTTTATTTCTTCTCAATCCACTATGCATTGTTTATTAAAGTTTGATGTAGAAAAACAATGTGTTCCAGATACTAACAAACAAGTTATAGAAATTGTTTCTAAAATAAAAGATGAATATAATGCGATTCCTGAAGATGATGCAGAAAAGAAAAAAGAAAAATGGAGAGAACTAGTTGCATCAACACCATGTGGTTTTTGTCTTGGGGCTTCAATGACAACAAATTATCAACAATTAAAAACAATTTTTAATCAAAGAAAAAATCATAAACTAAAAGAATGGCACGTATTTTGCGATTGGTGTTTAACATTACCAAAATTTAGCGAATTTACTGGCTGCAAAAAGTAATGGAAAGAAGAAAAATATGAAAGAATCAGTATTAAGAGAATATGCGCATTTAATTGCTGTAAGTGGAGTTAATATTCAAAAAGGCCAAGATGTTGTTATTCAAGCATCATTGGATCAACCAGAATTTATTAGGATATTAGTTGATGAATGTTATAAGTGCGGGGCTAAAGATGTTTTGGTTTTATGGAACGATCCAACTTTAACAATCCTTAACTACAAATATAAAAGCATTGAAGATTTAGGATCATTAAACAAATGGCAAGATGCTAGATGGCAATACTGGCATGATACTTTACCATGCAGAATTTATATTGAATCTGATGATCCTGATTCATTAACTAAAATTGATTTAGATAAACAAGGTAAAGCAATGAAAGCATTAATGCCTATTATTCGTAAATATAGAGATGATATGGATGATAAATACCAATGGTGCATTGCTGGAGTTCCTAGCATAGGATGGGCAAAAAAGATGTTTCCAAAACTTTCAGATGATGAAGCTATTGAAGCTTTATGGGAATTAATTTTAAAAGTTAGCAGAGCTTATGAAGGCAATCCTATTAAGAATTGGGAAAAACACGATGAGAACTTGCACAAAAAAGCAGATGTTTTAAATTCACTTAATTTAAGGGAATTGCACTATCACAATTCTTTAGGCACTGACTTTACTGTTGGGTTAATTCCTGATGTTATGTGGCTTGGTGGTGGGGAAATGACTAGAGATAGCAAAATATATTTCCAACCAAATATTCCTACAGAAGAAATGTTTACTTCACCAATGAAAGGCAAAGCAGAAGGAATAGTTTATGCTTCAAAGCCTTTATGCTATAGGGGGCAAGTTATTGAAGGATTCTGGTTTAAATTCCATGATGGTAAAGTTGTTGATTATGGAGCAAAAAAAGGCATTGAACTTGTAAAGCAAATGGTTGAAGTTGATGAAAATGCTTGCTATTTAGGTGAAGTTTCGTTGATTCCTTATGATTCTCCAATTAATAATACAGGAGCTTTATTCTATTCAACTTTATATGATGAAAATGCTTCATGCCATATTGCATTAGGAACTGGATTCCCATCACTTTTGAAAGGTTATGAAAATATGACGCTTGAAGAAATAACCCAAAAAGGTATCAACCATTCAGGAAGCCATGTAGATTTTATGATTGGAACTGAAGATATGGATATTGTTGGTATAGACGATAAAGGAAATAAACATCAAATATTTAAAAATGGCAATTGGGCCATTTAAATTAAAAGAGCTCATTTAATTGGGCTTTTTTAGCATATATTTTCAAAGTCTGAAGGATCATCGATATCTATAATATCCTTAATTGGAATAAAGAAATCCTTAAAATAAATTAAATTGCTATTTTTATCGATTTTTTGAATTTGAGCGCGAAACGTATATAAATATCCATCGAAATATATTTTAAAAGTTAGTGGGATATCTACGTGCTCATGTAAAATTAAATCAATTTTTCGCGCTTGTTCTGTTGATATTTTTGGTTTACGAATTTTATTTTTTTCATATAACATTTCTTCTAAAAATTGGTTTTGTTCAACAAGAGAAGAAAATGGAAGCCATTTTTTCATTCCACGGTCATCGATCATCTTCTATGGCCTCCTATTTGGTTATGTCTTTCTTTTATTGTGCTTGATTTTGTTAAAGCACTAGTTCTTGAGACACTATTCTTACCAAATTTTTCCATAACTTCATCCAATGTTTTATACATTTCTTCTTCATCATCAAGTGATTCAATATCTGAAAATAATGAAAGTTGTTGAGTTGCTTTATTTGATAAATCAGTATACGAAATACACACTCTTCTAATTGGCTTATCCTCGCAATATGTGTTAAATAAATACATAATTGCTTTTAATAAATCACTATTGACTGAAGAAGGAGCCAATAATTTAACTTGATGAAAAAATCCGCCATCTACAGCGCTTGAATATCCTATTCCTAAATGTACGCAGCCACAATTTTTATTTATTTTTCTTAGTCTAATAGTTAATTCGTCACACATTTCTTTTAAAATTAGAATGGATTCTTTTTTTGTATAATCTCGCATCAAGACTTGTCCCAAAGAAAGCCCCTTATTTAATGGTAAATATTTATCTCTAATATCTGTTTCATCTATTCCATTCGCATGGTTATGAAGTTCGGCGCCTAGAATACCAAATCTATCAATTAATTCTTCTTTATCGTAATTTGCCAAGTCGCCTACAGTATAAATTCCTAATAAGTTTAGTTTTGTACTATATCCTAGGCTTATCCCCCACATTTTATTTAAAGGTTTTAAAGGCCACAATTTTTTTGGAACATCATCGTATGTCCATTCAGCAATAAAATCTTCATTTGTTTTAGCTTCTATATCATCAGCAACTTTAGCTAAAAACATATTAGGCCCAATTCCAGCAGTTGCAATTAAACCCGTTTGGTCCTTAATTTTGGTTAATATTTTTTTAACAAGTTCTTTAGGTGTGCATTTATATAATTTTAGATAAGGCCCAAGATTTAAAAAGCATTCATCAATTGAATAAATATGAATATCATCTTGACCAACAAAATCAAGGAATATAGAGACGATTTCTGCGCTTTTTTTAACGTATTTTTCCATTTGAGGAACCGCTAAAATTATATCTTTATCTTTTGGTAATTCTTTTCTTCTGCATCTTGATGGAACACCCATCATTTTTAGAGCATGCGAAACACTAAGAACAATTGTTGCTTCTTTTCTAGCTGTATCTGTAACTGCAAGAAGTGTTTTTAAGGGATCGAGCCCTCTTTCAACACATTCAATTGATGCATAAAAAGCTTTCATGTCTATTACTGCAATGACTTTGTTTTCCATATTTAATAGTTTAATATAATTAGGCTTAATTATCTTTGAAAAAATAAAAAGATTTTTAGTCAAAAAAAGTGTAAGATAATAAAAGCGTGGGACAATAGCTCAGTTGGGAGAGCGCATCGTTCGCAACGATGAGGTCGTGGGTTCGATCCCCATTTGTTCCACCATTTTTAAATTAGAATTGGATTTGACGATGAAATTGAAAAATGTTCATTCATGAAATTCCTTATTCCACGAACGAAAAAGAACGGATTATTCCTATATTATTTAATACATTAGATTAAGAATAATATCTATTTATGTAGTTAATGCACATGTGTATAAATTTTTATAATAAATGCGAAAATTAATGTATAATAATTTTATGAAATCGAAAACTATATTGATTGTTGAAAGTGATAAAACAAGCGCCAACAATATTGCAAAATTATTAAAAACTGAAGGTTACCAAACAATCTTTGTTTCTAGTGCTCAAGAAGCTATCGATACTTGCATTAAAAAAGTTATTGATTTAATCATTCTTGAATTAAATTTAAAAGATAAAGATGGTATGGTTGTCATTGATACTGTAAGAAGTTTCACAAATACATTACCAATTATAGTTGTTTCAAATAGAGTTAATGTAGAAAGTAAAGTTATGGCTTTTGATACAGGTGCAAATGATTATATTGTAAAACCATTCAATAACTATGAATTATTAGCAAGAATTAGGAATCAATTTAGATATCAAAAGGATGAAAACGAACATTTATTTATAAATGGCAATTTAACAATTGATTTTGATGCTAAAACAATATTCATTAATGGTATTGAAGTCCATTTCACAAACTTCGAATATAAAATTATTGTTCTTTTAGCAATGAATTTAGGAAAAACTCTTACATATGATTATATTATTGCTCATGTTTGGGGTCGTGGAGGCAATGATCAAAATGGTCTAAGAGTTTTTATGGCGGGAATAAGGAAGAAAATTGAAAAAGATCCTCGAAGTTCGAAGATTATAAGAACTGATATTGGAACGGGATATAGAATGAATAAAGTTAGTTAAGAAATTTAATTAACTTTTCTTTATTTTCTTCGAAAACTTTAACACCTAAATTGTAATAATAATCCAATTTTTTCTCGTTTGTTTCGAGGTGTTTTAATTTGATGTTTTCTGATGGTTGAATTAAAAAAACATTATCATTTTCCGCCTCAAGTTCATCCATGCAACTGTTATAATTCATATGTGAATTTAATAATGCAGTCATGAAATTAGGATATTTTTTAAAGACTAATTTAATAAGTCTTTCTTTTCTATTTTTAGTTTTTGGGTCTTTTCTAAAACTGTAAGGGCGAGTTGTAACAACAATAACTTTATCAAACCCCTCATTTAATGCTTTTTTAAATGGTACAGGATCGCTATCACCGCCATCTAAAAATAGTTCGTCATTAATATTTACAGGTTTTGCAACAAATGGTAGTGAAGCAGATGCTTTTAGTGCTTCATTAAAATTTTCTAATTCGCTTTTATTAAAATATGCAGCTTTTCCGGTATCTAAAGAAGTAGCAACAACACATAAATCAGTTTTATTGTTTTTGAATGTTTCGTAATCAAAAGGCAATTCTTTATTTAATTCATTAAAATAGTAATTAAAATCAACAAACGTATGCTTTCTAATTACATTTGTAATTGATTTAAAGTCTTTGGATTTAAAAGTCAGTAATGTTGCTTTTTTGGCTCTTCCTTTTTGTTTGCTTAAGAAGTTCATTGCATTTAAACCACCAGCAGACACAGCAAAAACTTTGTCTATTTTGATATTGGTGTCTAATAATGAATCTAAAATAGCGGTTGTAAAGATTCCTCTTGAACCTCCGCCTTGTAAAACTAAAGCAATTTTCATTCTTTTATCATACATTTTAAATTTTTAAATTTCAAAAAAATAATATCTATAGTTTCGAGAATTTTAGAAATAATTAAAATAAAATCGAATCTTAATTATATCTTTAGACTAATTGAACATTAAAAGTGCTAGAATTATATTGCTTTGAAAGAAGTTTTCTTTCGGAGTAGAAGCGATGAGAAAAAGTAAATGAAAAATTTTGTAGGGAAAATGTTGAATTTGATTGGAACAATTGGATTAATCTTAATTAATTGTTTTGTTTATGTTTTTGAGATACTCACTATCATTATGGGGAAAACCATAATGGGAGACTTCTCTGATTTAAAAGTAAATTTTAAAGAAACATATTATTTATTACCTATTATTTTATGGAGCATCTATTTAGTGCTACTAATTGTTTTTGTGATAGTTAATTTGCGATGCTTAATAAAGAATGTTTCACCAAAATTTGTCTTTTTCGCTACTATTTTATTTTTACTTTATTACACAACGATATATTTTTTAACTATTGAACAACGATATATTCAAGGAATTGAAAACCCTGGGTTAAACTTAGTGTTTATGTATTGGTGTGGCGGAATAAGTTTTGGTTCAATTATATTAATTTTAATTGGAAATGGTTTGAAGATAAGAAAGGTTTAGTTTATGGGTATCAAAATTTTAAATAAAAATCAACTTAGAAGAATGCCTGATTATCTTACTGTTATTAAAGATTTAAAAGGAAGAGGAAATAAATATATTAATTGCCAGGAATTGGCAGATATATTAAATCTGAATAGAGAACAAGTTAAAAAAGATATTGCTGTTGTTTCAACAAAAAGTGGTATTCCAAATAAAGGCAGAGATATCAACCAATTGATTATGGATATTGAAAATGTCTTAGGGTATGATGACATTCATAATGCAATTCTAGTTGGTGTTGGAGATTTAGGGAAAGCCTTACTTAAATATCAAGGTTTTAAAGAATATGGTTTAAAAATAGTTGGCGCATTTGATAATGATGAAAAAGTTATTGGACAAATGATAAATGATATAAGAATTAGAGATGTCAAAACTCTTCCAAAAGTTTTTAGAGACTATAATGCAAAAATAGGTATTATTTGTGTTCCAAAAGAACATGCTCAAGAAATTGCGGATGTTTTGGTTGAATCTGGCGCAATGGCTATTTGGAATTTTGCGCCTGCTACATTAGTTTGTAAAAAGGAAGGCGTTATCATTAGTAACACAAATATGGCAACAAGTTTATCTGTTTTATCACATCAACTTTATTTGATGAAAAAGAAAAAAGCAGGTAAATTAGAAAGCAATAAAAAGTAGAAGATTGGAGAAGATTATTATGGGGAAAGAATTTAGAGATTTGATGGTTAAGAAAGAAAAGGATGCAAATGTATTTATTTGTGGTATTCCTTTTGATGGCAATGCATCGGTTGGTAAAGGTGCTGCAAAAGCTCCACAAGTTTTGCGTGAACTATCATATGCTTTACCAGCGCTTGATATGGTTGGTAATGATTTAACAAAAGTTAAAATGTATGATTGTGGTGATTATAGCGCACTTGATTTCAATAAATTAACTACCGATTTACAATTTGATTTTTTAAGTAAAAAAGGATTTCATGTTATTCTTGGCGGGGATCACTCAATTGCAATTGCTAGTGAAAGAGCTTTTTATTGTAAATGTTTAAAAGAAAATAAGGAACCAGTTATCATTCATATTGATGCACATCCTGATATTTGTGATGTTTATGAAGGTTCAAAATATTCACATGCTTGTCCAAATTATCGTGCACTTGAATATGGTTATAACGAAAAAAATATTACCTTAATTGGTGTAAGAGGTTTTGAAGCTCAAGAAATTGAAATTTTGAAAAAACATAAAAATATTGATGTTTTCAAGGCTGTCGATGTTAAGAAATTAGGTGTGGATAATTTATTGAATTATTTAATTAAAAAATATTCAAATAAAAAATACCTTGTTTACCTTTCTTACGATATTGATGCAAACGATCCAGCATATGCTCCAGGTACAGGGACTCCTGAAGCATTTGGTTTAACAAACTTTGAGACGGCAACATTAATTTGTGGAATTGTTGGGGGCTTAAATGTTGATACAATGGATATGGTTGAAATTGCTCCACCTCTAGATGTTAACAATATTACAAGTTGGTTAGGTTTAAAGACTTTATATGAGGTTTTTAGTACTTTAATTAAAACCGGAAAAATTTAAATATGGGATGGGAAGATTTATTTATAGATATAAAAAATCGTGAATATTCAAAGAAATTAAATTCTTTTTTGGATGAAGAATATAAAAACAAAGTTGTTTATCCACCAAGAGATTTAATGTTTAATGCTTTTAATTTAACTCCATATGAAAATGTTAAGGTAGTTATTTTAGGACAAGATCCATATCATGAACCACATCAAGCTATGGGACTTGCTTTTAGCGTCCCAAAAGGCATTGATTTACCTCCTTCGCTTCAAAATATATATAAAGAAATTGGTAATGAATATGGAGTGAATATTTTAAATAAATCTGGAGATTTAACTTATTTAGCAAAACAAGGAGTTTTGCTTCTTAATCCAATATTATCTGTTGTTGAGCATAAACCTTTAAGTCATAAATGTGCTGAATATAATGAGTTTTTTAGAGATGCTATGACTTTTTTAAATAAAAATTCTAATCCAATTGTCTTTATGCTTTGGGGGAACAATGCAAAACAATATAAAAAATATATTACTAACCAAAATCATTTAATTCTTGAAAGTGTTCATCCTTCTCCATTAAGCGCCAATAGGGGTGGATGGTTTGGAAATAATCATTTTAAAAAAGCTAATATTTTTTTAAAAGAACATAAAATTAAAGAGATTGAATGGTTGCCAAAAGAATAAACTATTGGTGACAAATTGTGATAAAAGTTGTATAAATTTTGTGGGTGCTTAGAGAACTAGGCTGAGATAAGCGTGATACTCGCTTGGACCTTACCTGATCTAGATAATGCTAGCGTAGGAATCCTTTTATGATTTACTACCCATTATCAGGTAGTTTTTTTGTAGAAGGAGTTTTTATGAGTACTTTTTTAAAGAAACATTGGCCTGATATCATTTATTTTTTATTAGTGGCCATTGTTATAGGCTTTTCTTTTGTGCCTATGTTTAATGTTGTAACAAAAGATGCAGATAAAAATAAATATTATTTTGCAATGACTATTATTAATTTTATTTTTGGGTCAAAAATTAATGAAACTGCATTTGGTCCAAATATTATTTTGATTATAGTGTACATTTTGTTTGTTATTGGACTTGTATTATTTGTAGTTCAATTATTTATGAAACAAGCTAACGAAAAAGTGTCAACGATTCTTGCAAGTATCACATGCGGCATTAATATTTTGTTCTTATTTTCGTTGTTGTTCATATATGCTTATGCGCCTTTCATAAATGCAAATCTAAGCAATGTATCGGGATTTAAAGAGATTCAACCAATTAGTTGGTCGTATGCAATCTTTATGTTTGCAAATATTATTATGGTTTTGATGCTTCTTAGAATTACAGCTTTCCAAATTAAATTCTCAATCTATGAAATTAGTGAAATAGCTATTTTTTGTGCTTTAGCACTAGTTCTTGATAAAGCAAAAATACCTGTTGGCCCAACAGGTGGATCGATTAATGTAAGCGCACTACCATTGTTTATTATTGCAATACGTTATGGTCCAGTGAAGGGATTGTTTGCGTCAAGTGTTGTTTTTGGCTTGATTTCTTGCCTTTTAGATGGCTATGGAATTCAAACTTATCCATTTGATTATTTAATTGCATTTTCAGGGTATGCAAGTGTTGGATTATTTATGAATATTTTCAAAAAGCATGTTCTTACAAAAAAAGAAAATATGGAATTTCCATGTATTTGTTTTTCATTTATTCTTGGTGGCGTTGTAAGTTTTATTACTAGAATGCTTGGTTCAAGTATTTCATCTGTGCTTTTCTATGAATTAAGCTTTGGAGAAGCTTTAATTTATAATATTGCTTATATACCTTTAAGTGTATTTGGCTGTACGATTATCGCATTAGTTTTGGCTAAACCAATTCAAATTATCAATAATAAATTTCCTCCAAAAACTAGTGTGAAAACTAGTGCTAAATAAAGACTATTATTTTATCTATAAATAAAATAAAATATATTCAATATTTGGATTGGAGTATTTTATTATGGGATTAAGGAAAAACGAACCACTTAAAGAAGAAGTGGTCAAAGAAGAAAAAGTTGATATTGTCGCACAGGGCGACGAAAAATTAGAAACTGATAAAGAGGAAGTTATTGAAGAACAAGAAATTGTTAAAACCGATGACGATGTTAATTTAGAAAATGATATCAACGAAAAAAGAAAAGAATATAAGGTTTACGCTGATAAACAAAGAAAAATTAATATTGCAATAACAACCGCTATTTCTGTTGTTTTACTTGGCTCATTTATTTGCATGATGGTTTTTGGTAAGACCTATGATTGGGTTCTTTATGTTTGCCTTGGAGTTATGATTTTGGTTTTGGCCGGAACATATCTTTCAAGTAATATGATGAAAAAGAAATTGATGGCTCAATCTGAAGTTTATATTGATTATCTTTATGAAAAGACTGGACATTATGTCTATGATGGCAAAGAAGTTAAAAATTTAGTAATTACGCCTAAAGGCTCTTTGGATGATAAATGGTTTCATGACGCTCATTTTTACAAAGATATTGTAAACACTAAAGGAAGAAACTTTTCGCATTTTGAATATAAAGGTGTTGAAGTAGATACTTGCGATTTAGCTGCAAATATGAAGATTAAAGGCAAATTGTCTCCTAAATTTTTAGGTAGATATTATTCTTTCAAGGCTAACAATAAAACCGATGGGAAAGTTACTGTTTTTCAACTTAAAGGCGGGAAATTAAGCATTCCTCTAGATGATATTGATGATCTTAAGTTAATCGAAGGAAACGATAAATATTGTATTTATTCAAATGATCCAAATGCAAAGAAAGTTTTAAATTCAAAAGTTATTAAAGAATTGCAAAAGTTTAAGGTTGTTGATCCTTTGATTGATGTTATTTTTAGTGTTAAAGATAATTTGATTTCATTAGGCATTGATTATGCAGATGAATATTTAAATATACCTGTTGATTCTGATTTTACAATTAAGAATACAAAAATTGCTAAACAAGATTTTAAGAAAGTTGTTAATGTTCTTGAAGCTTTTTTACAAACCGCAAAAAATAACCAAGAAGAAAATAATAAATAAGCCTTTAACGACTTGAGAGGTGTTTTTATGGATTCGTTAAAGGGAAAATGGATAGAAGTCCAAGGTTATAAGCATGACGGAAGAATGCATCGTATCTGGGATGCGGTTTTTGTAACCGAAGAAACAGATGATTATGTTGTGGTTGCAAGTAATAGAACAAAAGTAATCGAACATGACTTTAGAATTTGGCATACAAAAGAGCCTGCTATAATGATTTATTTTAAAAATTATTGGTTTAATGTAATTGCTATGTTTAAGGAAGTCGGAATTACATATTATGTAAATCTTGCATCTCCTTTTGTTGTTGATAAAGGCGTTGTTAAGTATATTGATTATGATTTGGATATGAAATTATTCCCTAATAATCAGGTAAAAATCATTGATGTCCGTGAATATGCATATCATAGAAAAAAATATGGTTATAGTGACGAAATAGATGAAATTTTGAGATATAACCTAAAGTCAATTAAAGAAATGATGATCAAAAAGGAGTTTCCTTTTGATAATGATGCTATTAAGGGATTTTATGATAAATTTCTTGAAATGAGAAAGAGGGGAGATTAAGTATGAAAGTAGAATTATTTACAAATTCTAGAGAAGAAACAATCTCGCTAGGAAAAGAAATTACAAAATTTTTAGCTAAAGGTGATGTTTTGCTTCTTAAAGGTGATTTAGGTGCTGGCAAAACAACTTTCGTTAAAGGTGTCGGTTTAGGGCTTGGAATTGATGATGAAATTAATTCTCCAACATTCAATATTTTGAAGTGTTATTTTAAAAAACCATTATCTTTATATCACATTGATGCATATCGTTTAGAAGATGTTTCACCTGAAAATAAAAACATTGGTTTAGAAGAAGTTATCGAAGGGGATGGAATTTGTGTTATTGAGTGGCCAATGTTTATTGAAGAGTTTATTGATTTTAGTAAAACCTTAGATATTACAATTCATTCAATTAGTGATAGTAAAAGAAGTATTGTTTTTGCAACAAAAAATGAAACACAATTTAAAAAACTTTTTGACTTTTTGGAGACATTAAAATGAAAACTTTATTACTTGATTCAACATATAAAGATTTAAATGTTGGTTTAGATATTGATGGGGAGATGCATAAAATTAGTTATGAATGCTTCCAAAGACAATCTGAATTAATGATTTCTGAAATTGATAAAATTCTGAAAGAAAATAATGTTAATCCTAAAGATATTAATGAAATCGTTGTGACTCATGGGCCAGGAAGTTTTACAGGTCTTAGAATTGCCTTAACAATAGCAAAAGTTTATTGTTATGCGGCTAAATGTCCATGTTATTCGTTGTCTAGTTTAAATGTTTTAATTAAGAAAGACGTTCCCTCAATTTGCTTATTAAATGCAAGAAGTGGCCGCAGTTATTTTGGTGTTTATAAAAATAATGAAATAATCGAAGAAGATCAAATTTTAACTAATGATAAAGCTTTAGAATATATTAAGAGCCACCCAGATTATGCTATTTGTGGTGATGTTGAATATCTTGGAATTGATGGTTACAAAGCAGATTTAATTGATAATATGTATTTTTTAAAAAACGAAGATAATAAAGTTAAAGATATTTATACATTAAGAGCTGTTTATTTGAAGGATTAGTATGTTAATTAGAAAAGCAACAATTGATGACATAGATGAAATTTATTCGATGGAAATATTATTTGTTAAACCATACACAAGAGAACAAGTTCGATATGAAATTGAAGAAAATCCAACTAGTAATATATTACTTGCTGTTAAAGAAGATGATTCTAAATTTGTATATGGATTTATTGATTTTTGGATTACTTTTGATTCGGCGACAATTTGCCAAATTGCAGTAAAAAAAGAATATCAAAATCAAGGTATTGCAAGTATACTTTTAAATGAGTCATATGTGATTTTAAAGGCTAATGATGTGCTATTTTACACTTTAGAAGTTAGAGAGCATAACACAAGTGCGGTCAATTTATATTTGAAACATGGTTTTACAAAAGTGACTATAAAAGAGCAATATTATGAAAATGGCGAGAATGCTATATATATGATGAAAGGACTAAATTAAAATGAGTAAAGATATTATTATTCTTGCAATTGAATCATCTTGTGATGAAACAGCATGTGCAATTATTAAAAATGATGAATTAATTAGTAATATAGTTTCAACTCAAATTGAGATGCATAAAAAATATGGTGGAGTTATGCCAGAAATTGCATCAAGATTACACCTTGAAAATATTTTAGTTGTCATTAATGAAGCTCTTGAAAAAGCGAATGTTAAATTAGAGGATTTAACAGCTATTGCTGTTACTAGAGGACCGGGATTAATTGGCGCTCTTCATGTTGGTCTTCAAGCCGCAAAAACTTTAGCGCTTGTATTAAATATTCCTTTAATCCCAGTTCATCATTTATGTGGTCATATCTATGCAAATGAATATGTTAATCCATTAAAATTCCCATTGCTTGCGGTTGTTGTTAGTGGCGGAAATACTGAACTTGTATATATGAGGAAACATTTAGATTTTGAAATAATTGGCGAAACGAAAGATGATGCAATTGGTGAATCTTTTGATAAGGTGGCTAGAGTTCTTGGACTTCCTTATCCAGGTGGAATTCCAATTGATAAATTAGCAAAAGAAGGCATACATACATATAATTTGCCAATGCCAATGCATGATGGGAGTTTAAATTTTTCTTATAGTGGTCTTAAGACAGCTGTAATAAATACAGTTCATAATCTAGAGGCTAAAGGTGAAAAAGTTAATGTTAATGATATGTGTAGGTCATTTGAAGATGTTGCAGTTGGCGAAATAATTGATAGAGTTAAAAGAGCTAGCGATAAATATGATTTCAAACAAGTTGTTTTGGCTGGTGGAGTTAGTGCTAATAGTTATTTAAGAGAAGAAATTGTTAGAATATTTAAGGGTACTGAAATTGAAGTTATTATTCCTCCAATTTGGTGCACAACTGATAATGCTGCGATGATTGCGAAAGTTGGCCGATATTTGTATGATGAAAAAGTTTTTGCTGATTTAAATATTGGTGTTGATCCTTCTTGGAAGATTGAAGATTATAGAAAATTTTAAAAGTAGTATAATTTATAAACGTACGGGAGAAAGTTATGGATAGAGAATTAAGTGTTAGAAAGTTATTTCTTGGAATTCAAGATAAGAAAATCATGGATGGAGATACAGTTTCCATGTATGGTTGGGTAAAATCTGCAAGAAATAATGGTAATGTTGGGTTCATCGAATTTAACGATGGCACTCATTTTAAGGGCGTTCAATTAGTGTTTGTCAAAGGATCAAAATGCTTTGATGATGCTGCAAAAATCAAATATGGTTCATCAATTAAATTTGAAGGCAAGGTTAAATTGACCCCAAATATGCCACAACCATTTGAAATTGAACTCGATGCTATTTCTCTTGTTGGAGATTGCGCAGAAGATTATCCTCTTCAAAAGAAAAAACATAGTTTTGAATTTTTAAGAGATATTTGTTACTTAAGACCACGTGCAAATACTTTCCAAGCATTATATAGAGTTAGAAATACCTTAGCATATGCCGTTCATACATATTTCCAAGATCATGGTTTCATGTATATTCATACTCCAATTTTAACTGCAAATGATGCAGAAGGGGCTGGAGAAGTATTTAAAGTTGTTGTTGATCCAAAACATCCTGAAGATTTTTTCAAAGCAAAAGCAGTTTTAACAGTTAGTGGGCAACTCCATGTCGAACCATTTGCCTTAGCATTTAGGGATGTTTATACATTTGGACCAACTTTTAGAGCTGAAAATAGTAATACTCCACGTCATGCAAATGAATTCTGGATGATTGAACCAGAACTTGCATTTGCCGATCTTAATGATGATATGGATTGTATAGAATCATGTTTAAAATTTGTTATTAAATATGTTTTAGATAATTGCAAAGATGAAATGAAATTCTTCGATTCATTCGTTGAAAAAGGGACTATCGATAAATTAAATAGTGTTATTGATTCTTCATTTAGAAGAATGACTTATACAGAAGGTATTGAGCATTTACTTGCTGCTCAAAAAGCAGGCCATAAGTTTGAATATAACAACATTTTTTGGGGAATGGATTTACAAAGCGAACATGAACGTTATTTAACTGAAGAAGTTGTTAAAGGCCCAATGTTCTTAACTGATTTTCCAAAAGACATTAAAGCTTTCTATATGAAACGTAACCTAGATGGCAAGACTGTTGCGGCTTGTGATTTGCTTGTTCCAACTGAAGGTGAAATTGTTGGTGGTTCACAAAGAGAAGATGATTATGAAGTTTTGAAAGACATTATGGTTGATAAAGGTAATGCAGAAGGTCTTGAATGGTATTTAAATTTAAGAAAATATGGTGGGTGCCCACATTCAGGATTTGGTATTGGTTTTGATAGGTTATTGATGTATATTACAGGTATGAAGAATATACGTGATACTGAACCATATCCACGCGTACCAGGGAGTTTAAAGTACTAATATGCAAAAATTAGAAAGAACAAAAGAAATTCTTACTCCAAAAGTTGATGAAACCGGGAGTATTGCTATTAAAAGAGAAACAGTTGAAGTTGAAAAAATGGAAAAGGAAATTGATCCGGCAATTCTCAAACAAAAACAAAAATCTAGAAAAAGAGCTATTATTGTTTTTGGTATAATTGATTTAATTTTATTCGCTGCAATTGTTTATCAAGTTGTAACTCTCTTTATAGAAATTTTCCAAAGCATTGGAAAAGCATAATATTAAATAAGAGCGATTTATTCGCTCTTATTTAATTATTTTTATTTGTTATATTTGTTTCTGTTGGATTTGAATCTTTATTTTCATTATTTGGATGTGCGTTAACTTTGTTTAAATTATAAAAATGAGTTATGTCTAGGGTAGATAAATCTTTGCTATAAATTGTCTCTTTTAATTTTTTAATTCTATAAAGTCTAGCAATATAGGCCTGAACATTAATTAAGTACCAAATAATTGCAGTTAAGCCAAAGAAGAAAATAAAATAATTAGTAATTGCCCCTCCTTTAACGAAGTGAGGAGTGTTTGAAATTGTAATTCCATCAAAACCAAGTGGCGGAACATATTTTGCCTTTGAAAAATCAAAAATATAAACCAAGGATAAAACGCCAGTTTTCGTGTCAAATATTGATTGATTCCATTCGCCAATAATTGCGTGATAAATTAACCACGTGAGGAAAGAAATTAACCCAAAAATTAAAGGAGCTATACTAGCTCTAAAGAAACAAATTTTATTTTTTAATTTAGCAATTTTATTGAATTCTTTTTGGGTATCACAAAGTCTTGATATAACAACGTTTGTCATATATGTATCAACTTTTTTTCCTTGGAGTCTCATAGTTGTTTCGATGAGCTTTCCAATTAATCCAAGAATTAAAAATAACACAATAAAAACAAGCAAAAAAATAGCAACAACCATTAGCATCATTTTAGTTTTTTCACTAATAAACATAAGAAGAATTTGGTTAATCATTGTTTTCGCCTCCTTCTTTATGCTCTATCTGTTGGGCCGTATAATCAAGCGTTTCAGGATTTTGATTTTGGATACTTGCGTTAGGTTGCTGAACTTGTCCTACATGCTGCCCGTTAATGTTCAAATTAAAAGTAACACCTTGTTGAGGTTGAACTTGTGGTTGAGGTGATGGTTGGGGTTCTGAAAAGTCCCTTGCCTTATTCAAAATTTCTTGTGCTTTGATGTCTTGAGGTAATTTTAAGCCCGTTGGCTTGCCTTTAAAAAATAATATGATTGATCTAAATAGCATTACAATCCAAACTATAAAAAGATAAATTCCATAAACAGCAAAAAAGCAAATTCCTAATGGAATTAAAAACAAATATAAGATTCCTTTTCCTAATAATTTAAAAAACTCTGCCATTTTTACCTAATCTTTGTTCATTTTCAAATGAACATATATAAAGTATATAGCACTAGCCAAACTCATACAAATACCAAATATCGAAAGAGTTGAAAAAGCATAATAAAATCCCAAATGTTGAAGCAATGCAACGAAAATAATCCACGAACTTAGAAATACCACAGATGAATATATTGAAAAAACAATAACATTCTTTTTTATTAATTGAACAGTAATAATTATTGAAGAAATTATTGAAATAGCTAAGAATGTGTATGAAATTTGGAAAAAATTCATATTTGAAAAAATTAGTGTCAAGGATGAACTTATTGCAGAAATAACAATAAAAACAATTGAAATATCTGAAAATAAATTAATTTTGTATCCTAATTTTAAAAGTTCATTTTTTGTAATTATAAAGACTATAAACATTTCGAAAGTGCAAATAAGAAATAATGCACCATATACAAAATTCATATTTGAAAAGATTAGTGTTAAGGATGAACTTAATGCAGAAATAACAATACAAATGAGTGAGATATCAGAAAACAAATTAATTTTATATCCTAATTTTAAGAGTTCATTTTTTGTGATTATAAATACTATAAACATTTCAAAAGTGCAAATAAGAAATAAGGCACCATATACGAAATAAGTGATATTTTTGACATTAATTAAGTTTAATAAAGTGAGGATTGAATTAATTGTGTTAACTTGGTAAATAAAATCGATTAAAGGAATAATTGAAATCTTAGTAATAAATAAAATCGCTACAGAAATAAAATAAGAAATAGAACCATCTTTATTTAGATTTATAAATATAGAAAAAAATAAGCCTTGGAATAGTGCTGGTAGAAGATAAAGTAATGTAGTGGTTAAGTCTTGAACAGAAAAACAAATAGCAAGAATCATTGTTATTAAAAAATAAATCAGAAAATATCTTTTTTTAGTGTTCAAACAATATATAGTTGAAATAAGTGGCAGAAACAAAATAACTACGTAACCTGATAATGGTAAATATGTTGCATAGACTGTAATAATTAAGTTTAAAGCAACGAATAGAGCCATTAATGGTATCGTTGACTTAAGATCGTTTTTCTTATTTATAAGTTTCATTTTTTAATTCTACTATTTTTTGGTTTTCTTGTATATAAACTAGGTCTAAAATGCTATAATTTTATGGTTATGAATTACAAAAACGAATTAAACGAAAATCAATATAAAGCAGTTACGAGCGAAGCTCAATTTCTGCGTATTATTGCAGGTGCTGGGAGTGGCAAAACCAGAGTTTTAACATATAGAATTGCTTACTTAATTGAATGCATGGATGTTTATCCTAGCAAAATTCTAGCTATTACATTCACTAATAAAGTTGCAAAAGAAATGAAAGAAAGAACGATAAAATTATTGCCTGATTATAATTTAAGAGGACTTTCAATCTCGACTTTTCATTCATTCTGCGCACGTTTCTTAAGATCAGAAATTTCTGAACTAGGTTTCCCAAGTAATTTTTTCATTATGGATGATACAGATTCTTTGCAATTAATTAAGAATATTGGTGAAACTTTCGGTTTCAAAAGAACTGATGATAATAATGCAGAAGCATTTGATTTTATAAAAAGACAGAAATGTTATGGAAGAATGCCAAGTGATTGCGAAAATAATGTAAGTTTACGAGGTAAAACTTTGTTGATTAGATATTTTAAAGAATATGAAAGAAGAAAAAATGAATTATATCAATTAGATTTCGATGATCTTTTGATATATACAATTAAAATCTTAGAAACAAACGATACAGTTAGATATAAATGGGTTAATCGTTTTGACCATATTTTGATTGATGAGTTTCAAGATACAAATGATTTGCAATTTAAACTTCTAACACTTTTAACTGATTCCCATACAAATGTTTATGTTGTTGGTGATCCTGATCAAACTATTTACACATGGCGCGGGGCTAACCAGGATATTATTATGCGTTTTGGCGATATTTATTCTCCTTTGACAACGATTGCATTAGAGGAAAATTATCGTTCAACTCCTAATATCTTAAAGATTTCTAATGAATTAATTAGGCATAATCCGGGTCGTTTTGAAAAAAATTTATATACATCAAATGCAAATGGTTCTGATGTAACTTTAAAGAGTTTTCCTAACGCAATAAATGAATCTTATTTTATAACAAATAAAATTAATGAAATTAAAGTTAAAGATAAAAATGCAAAATATTCAGATATTGCAATACTTTTTAGATCTGCATATTTAACGCAAAAACTTGAAAATGTTTTGGTGGCAAAACACATTCCTTATAAAGTTTATGGATCTTTAAAATTCTATGCGCGTGCTGAAGTTAAAGATTGCCTAGCTTATTTTAAACTTATTATTAATGAAGATGATGATATTTCTTTTGAAAGAATTATTAATGTTCCTAGAAGAGGTATTGGTGATAAAACCTTAGCTATTTTAAAACTAGAAGCGCAAAACAACCATGTTTCAATGATTAAATATTTGAAGAATATATATAAATATGACTCTAAATTACCTTCTTCTCTTGCCGCAAAACTTGAGCCATTATTTGGAATTATTGATAGAACTAGAGAAAAAATTGAAGAGAATGAAGAAGCATATAGCGAAATTCTTGATGAATTTATCACTGAAATTAAATATAAAGATATGCTTGAAGAAAAAGATGAAACTAAAGATAAAGTTTTGAACGTTGTTGCATTAATCAATGATGTTCGTGATTATTTAAAGGATAATCCTGAAAGTAATTTTGATGAATATTTGCAAAATGTAACCCTTTATAGTGCACAAGATGATATTGATAATAGCGATTCAGTAAGTCTAATGACAGCTCATACAGCAAAAGGCCTTGAGTTTGATTACGTTTTTATTATGGGTTTAGAAGAAGGCGTTTTTCCAAATAATAGAGCGCTTTTAGAAAGTCCAAAAGCAATTGAAGAAGAAAGAAGACTTGCCTATGTTGCCTGCACTAGAGCAAAAAAAGAATTGTATTTAACCTATAATACAGGATTTAGTTTTGTAAGTAGATCTGATTCAACTCCATCAAGATTCATTAAAGAAATGGGAATTCAAATTAATAATGTTTATGCATTTGGCGGCAATAATAATGTCAAAAAGAATGATGACGATTCAAAAAAATATTATTATTCTAATCCTAATTCAAATAGTCTTGGGAATTTGGGTGCTCTAAATTTAAAAAATAATGTTATTTGGCATGTTGGGGATATAGCTGTGCACCAAACTTTTGGTGAAGGTAAAGTTTTGAAAGTAGAGGATGATATCATTACTGTTAATTTCAAAGATTTTGGCATTAAAAAATTACTTGGAACTCATCCAAAGTTATCTAAAAAGGAAAGGATTGGCCATTAGTTATGGATATTATTGAAGCAAGATTTAAACATAAAGAACTTGTTAAATTATTAGAAAAATATTCTCACGAATATTATGTTTTAGATAACCCCTCTGTAACTGATGAAGAATACGATAGCAAATATCAAGAACTTGAAGCTATTGAAAAAGAATTTCCTGAACTAATCTCTAGAAATTCTCCTACGCAACGAATTGGTGGAACTGTTTTAAAAGGTTTCAAAAAAATTACTCATGAAAGACAAATGATGTCTTTGGCTGATGTTTTTAATGAAGATGAACTTTTAGATTGGAATAAGAAAACTTGTGAAGGCGCTTTTAAAAATGAACTTACTTATTGTGCTGAACTCAAAATTGATGGGCTTGCAATGTCACTTGTTTATGAAGAGGGGGAATTACAATATTGTGCAACTAGAGGTGATGGAACCATTGGGGAGGATGTCACAACAAATGTTTTAACAATTCCTTCGATTCCAACGCATATAAATCTTCCAGGACATGTTGAAGTTCGTGGCGAAGTTTATATGCCTAAAAAATCATTAGAAGAATTAAATAAAGAAAGAGAAAATAATGGTGAGCCTCTTCTTGCTAATGCAAGAAATGCAGCGGCTGGATCAATTCGTAATTTAGATAGTTCAATTGCTAAAGCAAGGAAACTTGATGCATGGTGGTATTACTTCACAAATGCCGAAGATTATGGAATTAAAACACATTTTGATGCTCTTAAAAAGCTTGATGAATTAGGTTTTAAAACAAATCCTAATAGAAGACTTGTAACTGGCGAAAAAGAGATACTTGCTTACATTGAAGAATTTACTAAAAAACGTAACGAATTACCTTACGATATTGATGGAATTGTTTTAAAAACTAATGATTTTTCTTTATATGAAATTTTAGGAAATACTGCTAAAACTCCAAAATGGGCAATTGCTTATAAATTCCCACCTGAAGAAGTTATTACTAAGTTAAAGGATATTGTTTATACAGTTGGAAGAACCGGGAAAATCACGCCTAATGCAGTTTTAGAGCCTATTAGAGTGGCTGGATCAACCGTGCAAAGAGCGACTTTGCATAATGAGGATTTTGTAAATGAAAAGGGTCTTAAGATTGGTGATTATGTTGTTTTAAGAAAAGCAGGCGATATTATTCCTGAAGTTGTTGGACCAGTAATTTCCAGAAGAACTGGCGAAGAAAAAGAGTTCAAGATGATCACTAATTGCCCAGAATGCGGGACACCTCTTGAAAAGGTTGAAAATATGCATTTTTGTCCAAATGAAAATTGCCCATCAAGAAGTATTGAAAGTTTAATTCATTTTGCTTCTAAAGATGCAATGGATATCGAAGGACTAGGGGATAAGACTTGTGAAGAATTTTTCGCTCAAGGTTTTATAACTGATATTGTATCGATATTTATGCTAAAAAATCATAAAGATGAACTTATGAATATTGATGGATGGAGCAATAAATCTGTTAATAATTTACTTGATTCAATTGAAGCTTGTAAAAATAATAGTTTAGAAAAGCTTTTATTTGGACTAGGCATTAATGAAGTTGGATCAAAGATGGCAAAAGAATTAGCAAAATTCTTTAAAAGCATTGATGCTTTGATGAATGCATCTGTTGAAGATTTATTAAAGCTTAATGATGTTGGTGAAGTTGTTGCAAATTCTATTTATAAATATTTTAGAAACCCAAAGAATATTGAAACAATTAAAAAACTCGAAGAAATGAATGTAAATATAAAGTATCTAGGCAATAGCTATGTAAATGAAAATAGTTTCTTCTATAATAAGACGGTAGTCTTAACCGGAACTTTAGAGACTTATGGCAGAAGAGAGTGTACTTCAATGCTTGAAGATTTAGGTGCACATGTTAGTGGATCTGTTTCAAAACTAACTGATTATGTTATTGCCGGAAGTGAAGCAGGTAGTAAACTTATTAAAGCTCAAAATTTAGGAATAAAAGTTCTTACTGAAGAAGAATTTTTGAATATATTGAAAGGAGAAAAGAGTGAATAAGGTAAATAAAGAAATTCTAAAAGATGCTGCAAATCGATTATTATTTGATATGAGTGATGAAGAATATGACACTCTTTTAGATGAATTTGGAATTATTAATGAGCAATTTAGTTTAATAGGGAAAATTGAAGGGGTTGATGATGTTGAACCTATGACTTTCCCTTTTGAAGTTACAATTGATGTTTTAAGAGACGATGAACCTGGAACCCCTCTTAAAAAAGAAGATGCATTAAGGAATGCTGGAAGTGTTCAAGATGGACAAATAAAACTTCCTAAGGTAATTTAATATGAGTTATTTAGATAAAACTATTTTTGAAATACATGAAGCTTTAGTAAATAAAGAAATTACTATTGTAGAACTTACAAAAGAAGCTTTAAAAAGAGCACACGAAAATAAAGACAATGCTTTTGAAATTATCTTGGATAATCTTGCTTTAGAAAAAGCTAAAATCGAAGATGAAAAAGGAATTGAAAAAGATAATTATTTTTATGGGATTCCTTATGTTGCAAAAGATAACTTTTCAACAAAAGATATTGAATCAACTGGTAGTAGCAATATTTTAAATGGCTACATTCCTCTTTTTGATGCTACTGTTGTTAAATATTTAAATGATGCTGGTGCAATTTTGATTGCAAAAGCAACTCTCGATGAACTTGCTATGGGTGGCACTGGAACATCTGGTCATAAAGGAATTACCTATAATCCATACGATAAAAATCATGAATACATGATTGGTGGTTCAAGTTGTGGTAGTGCGGTTTCTGTTAGTGCAGGAATTGTCCCATTTGCTTTGGGTAGTGATACTGGAGACTCTGTTAGAAAGCCTGCAAGTAATGCGGGCCTTGTTGGATTTAAACCAACTTGGGGATTAATTTCAAGGTATGGATTATTTCCATTTGCTCCTTCAATGGATCATGTTGCATATTTTACAAAATCAGTTGAGGAAAGCGCTTTAGCTTTAAATTTGCTTTCTAAACATGATGATAATGATGCAACAAATTCGTATAAAATTAGACCTGATTATTATAAAAGTTTAAATAAAAACATTAATGGAAAAAAGATTGCCGTTATTAAAGAAATTTATGAAGCTGTCACAGATGAAGTGTTAAATAAAAAGTTTAACGATTCATTAGATTACCTTAAAAAACAAGGTGCCACGATTGATTTTGTTTCGATTAATGAAGACTTATTGACTTCAATATTTCCCGCTTATTTTATTATTAGTTGTGCAGAAGCAACTTCAAATAATGCCAATCTTGATGGAATTAAGTTTGGGCCAAATTATGGTGGTAAAACTTATCAAGAAGTTATGTATAATGCAAGAACGAAAGGTTTTTCACCATTAATTAAGCGTAGATTTGTTATTGGATCATATTCATTAATGAGTGCAAATCAACATGATTTATTTTTAAGAGCTCAGAAAGCTAGAAGATTAATAGTTAATGCATTTAATAAAGTTTTTGAAAAATATGATGCTATTTATTTGCTTGCATCTCCTAAAATTGCTCCTAAATTTGGTGAAGATAGCGATAAATTATCATCAACTTATTTAATTGCTGATAATTATCTTGCATATGGTAATTTTGGAGGATATCCATCAATTACAATTCCTTTAGGGTTTAAAGATGGCATGCCTTTTGGTGGTAATATTACTTCTAAACCATTTGATGAAGAAAGCGTTTTTGATATTGCTTTATCTTTAGAAGATTTTACTGGTTTAAAAGGTTTAGATATTAATACAAAGGAGGGAAAATAATATGAATTTTGAAGCGGTTATTGGTATTGAAACTCACATTGAAACAAATACTAAATCGAAAATGTTTTCCGTTGCTCCAAATAAAGCAGAACAAGAGCCAAATACCTTAGTTGCATTACTTGATATGGCTTATCCTGGCACTATGCCAAGGGTAAATAAGGAAGCAGTAAGAAAAGCTTTAAGAATTGCTCATGCTTTACATATGACGATTGATGATACCCTATATTTTGATCGTAAAAACTATTTTTATAGCGATTTACCAAAAGGATATCAAATTACTCAACAATATAGACCAATTGGTAGAGATGGTTATGTTGAAATAGAAATTGATAGTCAGAAGAAAAGAATTGGCATTGAAAGAATGCATATGGAAGAAGATACTTGTAAGCAATTACATTTTTCAAACTATTCTTTACTTGACTATAATCGTGCCGGAGTACCTCTTTTAGAAATTGTTACAAGACCTGATATTAGAACTGGTGAAGAAGCTCGCAAATATGTTGAAAAGCTAAGAGAAATTGTCACTTTTGCCGATGTTAGTGATGGCAAGATGGAAAATGGAAGTATGCGTTGTGATACAAATATTTCAATTAGGCCATATGGCGAAACCAAGTTTGGAACAAAAGTTGAAGTTAAGAATTTAAATTCAATTGTTGATATTGAAAAAGCGTTAGACTTTGAAATTAAAAGACAATCCGAAGCGTTATTAACTGGTCATGAAGTTATTCAAGAAACAAGAAGATTTGATGAAGTAAAAAAAGAAACAATAACAATGCGTGTTAAAACGGATGCTGTGGATTATAAATATTTTTGTGAGCCAAATATTGTCCCTATTCATTTATCAAAAGAATTTATTGAAGATGCGATAAATACATGTCCCGAATTATATGACGAAATGCTTGAAAGGTTTATTAAAAATTATGGCATTGAATTAAAGGATATAAAGATTCTTTTGAGTGATAAGAATTTAGCTATGTATTTTGATGAATGCGCAAAATATTCAAAGTACTATCAATCACTTGCTAACTTTATAATCTCAAATGTTCTTTCCATTTTAAATAAAGAAAATATAACTATTTTGAATTTTAAAGTAGAACCTAAATATATTAGCGAACTTGTTGAATTATTAGAAAATAATGAAATCAATTCTTCGCAAGGTAAGAAGATTTTTGAAAAGGTTGCAAAAGAAAATAAATCGCCATTAATTTTCAAAGAAGAAATGGGTGCAACATTGATTAATGATGAAAGTCAAATTATTGCTGTAATTCAAGAAGTTATTAAAGAAAATCCTGGAATTGCTGAATCATTTAAATTTGGTAATGGCAGAGCTCAAGGTTTTGTTATTGGTCAAGTAATGAAAAAGACTCAAGGGAAAGTCGATCCAAAAATTGCCAGTAAATTAGTTGCTATTGAACTTAAAAAATAATTATTTATAAAGCTTTGATGCTAAACTCTTAAGTGAATTGTCGCTTAGGAGTTTTTTAATATCTTCATAACTATTTATTGAGTAATTTTTTAAAAAGAAGTGGGATTTGTTGATGATTTTATCAGTTTCGCATTCTTGATAATGATATTGTTCATCTGTGGATCCATTAATTTCTTCATCGATTAAAGTAATTAAGCATCTTCTAAGTAAAGCAAGTAGTCCAGTCTCTAACCAGTAATCTAATTTAAGCCCTTTTAGACGAGATTCTTCTGATTTAAACGTTAAAAATGCATGTATACCATCGTTTGGATTATGCCATAAATCGACAAAACCATATGTGAAATCGTTAGGTTTAATCTTCTTCAGGAATTTAAATGCATCTGATTTAATGATTGTAATTTTATTTTTGTATTCGAATAGTGGAAGTATCTTAGAATTAAATAATTCAATAATGTTTTGATTGTTTTCAATAATTGTTACATGTTTAACATCATCTTTTAATGAACACATATATGCAAAATATCCCATACCCAAACCAAAGACAATAATATCCCCTTTTGCATTTGAAATTGGTTTCTTCATTGTTTCAATTTCATTTGGGTTTACACTCATCCATATTTTATTGTTTTCTAAAAGAGCAAGGAATTGATATGGTTTTTCAAAAAATCCTAATTGAGTTATCTCTTTAAAATAGTCATTCTCGTCAACTTCAATATCATCAAAAGGAAATCCTTCATAAGGTTGATAGTTTAAATATTTGAGTTCTAAATTTTTAAAATGTTGTTCATCAATTTTGATATTTTTAACGTATGGATTTTCTTCGTATTCATTGG
>CAVEUG010000035.1:27262-29176 GCA_963618895.1 Slackia isoflavoniconvertens
AAAATATAGTTTTCTCCAATGAATCTATTTTCTTTATTTTCATAATCAATTTCCATTACATCCATGAGCGAATAATAGAATGCTTTTTCTTTGTTTAAATCCTCAAAAGATGAAAAGAGATCGATATCTATATCGTTTTTGTAATTTTCTAGATAATCTATAGTCAAGTCAGCAATAGATAAATTAACATCCTTTGTATCTAACAATTTATTAAATTCTTTAATGTCTTTTTTTGATAAATTAATTTTCATAAAAAGATTTATATCACTTTCTACTATTATTTGCCAATGAAAGAATGCTTTATATTTTATAAAATATAATTGGTGGTAAAATATTAAATATCGAAACGGAGGAAATCCTATGAAAAAAGTTGATTTGAATGAGCAAAGTATTAGTGCTGAAGTTTATTCAGAATTAGGTAAAAACTATTTTTGTAATCGATCAAATGTTTTGATAAGACATGCTCTTTCAAAAACTGATATACCAACAATTGTTAGTGATTCAAAAAATAGTGTTGAAACATTAAATAATTTTTCTGATGAAATTAAAACATTACCGGTTGCTAATCAAAAGGGCAGTGGTAGATGTTGGATTTTTGCAGGTTTAAATGTTTTACGTGAAATTATCGCAAAGGAATGTAAATTAGATAATTTTGAATTATCGCAAAATTATGTAGCGTTTTTCGATAAGCTTGAAAAAGCAAACTACTTCCTCACATCTATTATTGATTTAATTGATTCTAAACCAGATGATAGAACTTTTATGTATTTATTAGATAACGCTGTTGGTGATGGTGGCCAATGGGACATGTTTAGAAATTTAGTTGTTAAATATGGTATTGTACCAAAAGGTGTTTTTGATGAAACTTATCAATCAAGTTATACAAGATATAGTGACCAATTGCTTAATTCATATTTAAGACAGTTTGCTTATGAAGCCCAGAAGCTATCGCATCAAGGAAAAGACAAAGAAGTTCAAACTTTAAAAGACGAAACGTTAAATAAAATTTATGCATTATTGGTTAATTGCTTTGGTGTTCCTCCAACTGAATTTGATTTTGAGTATAGTGATAAAGATAAAAAATATCATATTGAAAGAGGCTATACTCCAAAATCTTTCTTTGAAAAATATGTTGGGAACAAAATCGATGAATATGTTTCAATTATTAATTCTCCAACAAGTGATAAGCCATTTATGAAATCATATACTATTGATTATTTGGGCAATGTTGTTGAGGGGAAACTTGTTACACACTTAAATCTTCCAATGGAAAGAATCAAAGAATTAATCGTTGCTCAAATTAAGGGTGGAGATATTGTTTGGTTTGGCAGTGATGTTGGCGCGTATGGAGACAGAAATACAGGTGTTTGGGATGATCAAGCTTATGATTATATGTCCGCATTCTCTTTTGATATTAAATTTGAAAAAGCAGCAATGCTTGATTATAGAGCTAGCGCTATGAATCATGCTATGTGCTTAACTGGCGTAAATATCAGAGATGGCGTTCCTACAAAATGGAAGGTTGAAAACAGCTGGGGTGATTCAATTGGAAATAAAGGATATTTCATCATGTCTTCAAGTTGGTTTGACACTTACGTTTATCAAGCCGTTATTTTGAAGAAATATCTTAACGATGAAGAACTTGCTGCTTATAAAGAAAAACCAGTTGTTTTAAAACCTTGGGATCCAATGGGAACCTTGGCTGATTAATTTATTTTAAAAAGAGAATGTTTTCGATAACGCAAATCATTCTCTTTTTATTAAAAATTTAATAAATTGAAATATAAACATGTATATATTGTGACTAAGTTATTTTAAAGCAGTTTAAGTGATTTTTAAGTAAAATTTCATTTTTTAACTGAATAGTTACTTAAAATTATTATAATTATTATGAGGAAGGGAATTGTTATGGAA
>CAVEUG010000036.1:0-4671 GCA_963618895.1 Slackia isoflavoniconvertens
TTTTTTATATCTTATGGAGTTTATTTGAATTATAATTATATTGGATTTTCCGGAGGGAAAGACTATGAATAATACTATCAAAGAAAAAGTTGGAGCGAGAAATTGGCTTATTTTTATTATTATTGGGTTTGCTGGTCAACTTGCTTGGTCATTAGAAAATATGTATTTAAATAATTACATATTTGCTCAAGGATATGGTGATTATCAATCGATGATTACTTGGACTGTTTCATTAAGTGCTATTACTGCTTGTTTAACAACTATTTTTATGGGCGGATTAAGTGATAAAGTAGGTAAAAGAAAAATCTTTATAATTGGTGGATATCTTCTTTGGGGACTTTCAACTTTAGCGTTTGCTTTTGTCGATAAAAAATATCTTATTGAATCAGGACTAGTTACTGTTCAAAGTTCTGCATTTGTTGCTTCAATAATGATTATTGTTCTTGATTGCATCATGACTTTCTTTGGTAGTACATCAAATGATGCTTGTTTTAATTCATATGTAACAAGGAATGTTTCAAATAATAATAGAGGTAAAGTTGAAGGTGTTTTATCGGTTTTGCCATTAGTTTCAATGTTGCTTATTACTGTTTTATTTACATTTGCAGTTAAAGATAATGATTGGACAATTTTCTTTTGTATTGTTGGTGGATTTGTATTTATAGTTGGTTTAGTTTCTTTATTTTTATTTCCTAAAGAAATAGTTGAAAAAAGTGAAGAAAAATATGGGAAAATTTTAATCGAAGGATTTAAACCTTCATTTATTAAAACAAATAAAGTTTTATATATCATATTGATTGCTGATTTTTTATATTGTGCAGCTACACAAATTTTCTTTCCATATATGATGATCTATTTTCAATATACTTTAAAAATTAGTGGAACTGATTTTATGATTTTAATGGGAACTGTCTTGGTTTCAAGTGCTGCATTAAGTGTTCTTGCGGGTAGAATTATGGATAAAGTCTCAAAATTTAAATCTTTAATTATTTGGACTTTAATTTTTATTATAGGTTTAATTATGGTTTTCTTTGCTCAAGAAGGTCAATTAATTTATACAATCATTGCTGGAATAGTTATGATGTTTGGCTATATAGTTTCAGGTACTGCAATTAATGCTACTTTAAGAGAATTCACGCCAAAAGGAAAAGAAGGAAGTTTCCAAGGGATTAGAATGATTTTCCAAGTTGCTCTTCCAATGATTATTGGCCCATTAATTGGTCAAGCTATTGTGAATATGTCAACTAACACATATACAAACGATTTTGGAGAATTGCAAAAATTACCTCAAAATTTAATTTGGCTTGTTTCTGCAATGGCTTTAATCTTAGTATTTATTCCAACAATTATTCTTATTTATAAAGAAAAGAAATTAAACATTTCTAGAAATGAAGGTATTATTTATGACCAAAATAGAGAAAATTAAGATTGATTATAATAGTGTACCATTAAGTGAATATCCTAGACCATTGCTTAAAAGAGATAGTTATTTTTCTTTAAATGGCGATTGGGATTTATGCATTACGAAAGATCCAAATAACATTGAATTTAATAAACATTGTATGGTACCTTATGCAGTTGAATCGCCATTAAGTGGAGTAAATCATCTTTTAGATGCTGATGAATATTTGATTTATAAAAAACATGTTGTTTTACCTTTAAAATTTGTTAAAGATCATTTGATTTTGCATTTCGAGGGGGTTGATCAAATTTGTGATGTTTATATTAATGACCAAAAAATTGGTAGTCATATTGGAGGTTATACTAAATTTCAATTCAATATTGAGAATTATATAGTCACAAATGAATTTGATATCTTCGTTGTCGTAAAAGATGCAAGTGATACTTCTTTTCATTCAATTGGTAAACAAAAACTTAAAAGAGGTGGTATTTTTTATACAACCACGAGTGGTATTTATAAGCCAGTATGGTTAGAATCAGTCAATAATGCTTATATTAAAGATATAATTTACACAACTTTATACGATAAAGGGTGCATGCGAATTCGACTTAATGCATCAATTGATGGAACATGCAAAGTTAAAATTGATAATCAAGAATTTTTAATGAATACAAATCAAGAGACTCTTTTTAAACCTGAGAAATTTATTCCTTGGGAACCTAATAACCCTTATTTATATAAAGTGGAGATAGAATTTTTAGATGATAAGGTTGAATCATATTTTGCTTTAAGAAAAGTTGAAATTAAAACAGCATTTGATGGATATAAAAGATTATATTTAAACAATAAGCCAATATTTATTAAAGGCGTTTTAGATCAAGGTTATTATTTTTTAGGAAATCTAACTCCTAGTACTTATGAAGATTATTCAAACGAAATTAAAAATTTAAAATTTCTTGGATATAACACAATAAGAAAACACATTAAAACAGAAATTGATTTATTTTATTATTATTGCGATAAAATCGGTATGCTTGTTATTCAAGATTTTATTAATGGAGGAGAAAAAGTCAGTAAAAAAGCTACTTTTTTACCTGGTCTAATTCCAAGTTATAAAGGAAGGAAAGATAATAAATCATATAAAACGTATGGCAGAAATAATGCTCAAGGACAAACTGAATGGATTAATGAATCAAAAATAATTCAGAAAGAATTATTTAATCATCCATCTATCATTATTTATACAATTTTTAATGAAGGTTGGGGTCAATTTGATAGTGTTAAGAATTATTCAAGATTTAAAGATAATGATCCAACAAGATTATATGACACCACTTCTGGGTGGGTAGATTTTGGTAAGAGTGATTTCTTATCTATTCATAATTATTTTTATAAAAATAAAATTCATAAAGATCGATTTGATTTAGATAGACCACAATTTTTAAGTGAATATGGTGGCTATGGACTATATTTAAAAGATCATTTTTATGGGACAAAGCCATTTGGTTATAGAAGATATAAAACTATTGAAGAATTAACGAATCATTTTGTTTCTTTGCATAATGAATACATTATTCCTTTAATTAAAAAAGGATTAATGGGTACAATTTATACGCAAGTAAGTGATGTTGAAGATGAAATAAATGGCCTTTACACTTTTGATAGAAAAGTATTAAAGATAGATGCTGATTCAATTCGCGAAATTAATACAAAAATTGATGAAGTGTATAAAAACATTAAGTAGTAATTAAGAAACTTTGTAAATTTTCAAAATTCCTCCCCTATTAATAGTGTAGGGAGGAATTTTCTTTTCTATATGCATTCAATAACAATACAATTGTTTGCAATTGAATGTAGTTGAATTATAATATTACTTGAAAGGAGGAAAAATTATGAGTAAAAGTTTAGTTCAATTTAGAGTTGATAAAGAAATAAGAGACAAAGCTTCGACAATTTGCGAAAGATTTGGATTTGACTTACAAACTTATTTAAGAATGGCTATGTCATCGTTAATTCTATATAATGGCGTTCCATTTGATTTATTTGCAATAGATGAAACTAATCCTAGGTATAAATCATTACAACAAGCAAGAGAAGAAGCTCAAAAAAATGGAACTTGCAATTTAACTGATGAAGAAATTGATGCTGAAATTGCTCTTGTTAGAAAAGAAAGAATGGAGAAAAAATAATGATTTATGTAGTTTATGATACAAACGTTATTGTTTCTTCGTTTTTAAAAATCAAGTCGATACCAGCAAAAGTTGTAGATTATTTTTATTCGGACTCAAAGACTATAATGCCTTTATATTCGGTAGAAATTCTAAGGGAATATAAAGAGGTGCTTTCTAGAAATAAATTTGACATCAAAAAATTTGAAATAGAGGATTTATTAGAACAATTAACTTCTGTCGGAGAGAAATTAGATATATCAGATATTGAAGCAGATCTAATTGATAAAAGTGATATACCTTTCTATAAAGTGTTCTTGAAGAAAAGAAAAAGTGAAATGAATGTATATCTTGTAACAGGTAATAAAAAACATTTTCCAATAGATCCATTTATTTTAACTCCTCGAGAATTTTATGAATTAATTGAGAGAATTAGATATATACCAAATATATTCTAGTTTTCTTTTTGATATATGAATCGTTTCTATTTGAAAAGAAATTATTTAATTAGTAAAATACTAAGCAATGGGGAGTAGCGAGTAGAACAAATGCGACATCCCGGTGAACTTAGGTTTTTCACCCGCATGTTCTAGAGTTAATTAGCAAGACCATAAAAAATCAAAGGAGATTTTGTATGAAAGAAGCTGCTTCAAATATTAATAATGAAAATAAAGAAGAAAAAGTAAAATTAGCTTTTGAAACTTTATCATCGAAGCAAATTGAAGAAGGTTTAAAAACTAATTTAAAGGAAGGTTTATCAAGCGAAGAAGCAAAAGTTCGTCTTGAAAAATATGGTCCCAATAAATTAGAAGAAAAGAAAAAGAAATCATGGATAAGAATATTTTTTGAACAAATGAATAATCCTATGATTTTTGTTCTTTTTGCTGCAATCGCAGTAACCATTTGTGTTTCGGCTTATGAAACTATTAGTTACATAAAGTCAGGAGTTGGCGGAAAGAATGTCTTTTTAGAAGTTGGCGATTGGCCAGATGTAATTATTATTCTTGCTGTTATTGTAATGAATTCAATTATTGGAACTGTTCAAGAAATCAAAGCTCAAACATCATTAGATGCTTTAAAGAAATTATCATCACCAGAATC
>CAVEUG010000037.1:0-7580 GCA_963618895.1 Slackia isoflavoniconvertens
ATCTACAACATATTGTTTTTCAATATATGACATTGAATTTTTACCAACAATATTAAATCTTTTAACTCTACTTAAAAGACAAGCTTTTTCCATTTTATCTAAATACCTATAGATAGTTTTTTTATCAATAATTTCTTCATTATTTACTTTAAAGTATTTTTCTATACTTTTATAAGAAAAAACGTTCCCGGCATTTGATAAAACAAAAGTGGCCACCCTCTCAAAACTTTGACGATTTATCTTAGATTTTTCATTAATAATATCCTTATTTAAAATACCATCATAAGTTTGCCTAATATATCTTTTAATATCCACATCATTTGAAAAAGAAAATCTTAATGGAAGGCCACCCCATTTAATATAATCAAAAATAAATTCATCAGGATTCACTTCTTTTCCAATCATTTTGATATACTCATAACTTTCAAAAAAAGTAAATGGCATTATTTTAAATTCAATACATCTTCCAACTAAAAGAGTTGCTAGTTTTCCAGATAATAGTTTTGAATTACTACCAGTCACAAATATATTAGAATTAATTGCAACCCTAAAAGAAGCAAGAGCTTTTTCAAAATTTCTTACGTGTTGAATTTCATCAAGAAAAATTAAGTACTTCTTGTCATCTTTAATTTTTTTCATTATAAAGTTGTTTAGCTTTTTAACGTTACGAATTTCATCATATTGCAAATCTTCAAAATTAATATAAATAATATGTGACTCATCAAATCCATTATGAATAAATTCATCTCTAATTTGTCCTAGCAAAATAGACTTACCACATCTGCGAACGCCGGTTAATACCTTAATTAAATCCACGTCATAATACGGGCGAATTTTTCTCAAATATCTTTCTCTTTGAATATACATAAAAGCACCTTTTACAAGCATAATATATCATTTATGTGCCACAATTTCAAAAAAATTCTTAAATTGTGGCACATAAATTCTAAAAAACACTATATTCATCTTCAGAAAGCGAAGATAACATCTCTGAAATGGAAATATTATTGTATGTTGAATTCCATAATTCATCAGCATTTGAAACATCTAATGTTTTTTTATAAAACTCGCAGAATGAAATATACTTTTCTCGATTATCATTATAATAAGTTATTGAATATTGTTTCTCTTTATAATCAAATTCAATTTCTCTTCCCGTTGCTACTAACTCATTTAAAATTTCTTTTTTCATTTTGCGCCCTTTTCTTTTTTTATTATAGTTTGTTTAAAATTAAATCGACTTTAATATTTCTATTAATTCATTCGCGCTAATGCACTTCATACGATATAGTCTATTATTTTTAGATTTCACGAGTGATTTTATTACTATATAATAAGAAAACGAGGTAACCATTATGACAACAGTTTTAGATCCAACAAGGAATTTTAGTTTATCTTATATTATTCTTGATTCAATATTTTTAGTATTCTTTGCAGTTTTACTTTTAGTTCAAAAGAAGAAAATGACATTCTTATTTTCTTTAGCCGGTGGAATTCTTTATTTCTTAGTAGATTTTTTAATCTTTTATTTACTTACTGGTTCTAGGGTTATCTATATTAATAATGTTGAAACAAACGCATTAAATACTGCGTTAATATTATTTTGGATGTCGGTTTCATATGGTTTCTTAGATTTTGCTTTTATTTGGTTATGGTTAAGTAGAGATAAAAATGCATTACTTTATAGTGCAATAATTGTAATTTGGTGGATATGTTGCCCACTAATTTCAGAATTCATTAATACATTCTTAGATCAAATTACTGCAATTAAAACGACAAGAACAACCAATAAATATCATGGTGTTATGGGTATTTTAATGGTTGTGGGTTATTTTATTATCATCATCATGAACCTAACTGGAAAATATGAAAAAATACCAGTTGTTAGATTATTTGTCATAGGATTTATGGCGCAATTTTTATGGGAATTTATTCTCTTTATATTTGGAATAAGATTTGGTGATAATAATATTGTTAAGATAGTAAATACAATTTTAAGAGATTCTCTTGTTGAAACAAATCTTGGTATGCCTTACTTATATTTCATCCATAAAGGATTATCAAAGAAATTTAATGAAGACTTATCAAAAGTAAAAAATGCATAAGAAAACTCGCAAAGAATCGAATCTTTGCGAGTTTTTAATTATTAATTTAAATTACTTTGGTTGTCTTCCAATATAAGCTAAGATACCACCATCAACGTATAAGACTTGACCATTGACAGCATTACTTGCATCACTTGCTAAGAAGACTGCTGGACCACCAAGTTCAGAAGGTTTTAACCATCTGCCAGCTGGAGTTCTAGCTTTAATGAATTGATCAAATGGATGATCTGAACCATCAGGTTGTTTTTCTCTTAATGGAGCAGTTTGAGGAGTTTCAATGTATCCAGGACCAATTGCGTTACATTGAATATTATATTGAGCATATTCAGCGCAAATGTTTCTAGTTAACATTTTTAAACCACCTTTTGCAGCAGCATAAGCACTAACTGTTTCTCTACCAAGTTCACTCATCATTGAGCAAATGTTGATAATTTTACCATGACCTTTTTCAATCATTCCAGGAATGACAGCTTTAGCACAAATAAATGGTCCAGTTAAATCGATATCAATAACTTGTCTCCATTCTTCAGCTTTCATTTCAGTCATAGGAATTCTTTTAATAATACCAGCGTTATTAACTAAAATATCAACGCCACCTAATTCTTCTTTAATCTTTTGAACAAGAGCAATAACTTCATCTTCATGAGTAACATCGCAAATAAATCCATGAGCATCAATTCCAGCTTCTTTATAATTTGCGTATCCTCTTGCTAAAGTTTCTTCGCTACGATCATTGAAGCAAATAATTGCACCTGCTTCATGCATAGCTTTTGCAATTTCAAAACCAATGCCATAACTTGCACCAGTAATTAAAGCGACTTTACCTTTTAAACTAAAATTATTCATAAGTTCCTCCTTATTTTAGATCGGTTGATTTAATAACATCCATATCATCGTATGTTTTATTTTCGCCACACATTCCCCAAATAAATGCATAACTCTTAGTAGCAAAACCTGAATGGATTGACCATGATGGAGAAATAACTGCTTGTTCGTTTTTCATAACAATAGTTCTGATTTCTTGAGGTTGTCCCATTAAATGGAAAACAACATCATCTTCACCAAGTTCAAAGTAGAAATAGACTTCCATTCTTCTTTCATGGGTATGAGCAGGCATGGTATTCCATGCATTACCTGGATGTAAAATTGTTAAACCCATTGAAAGTTGTGCTGTATCTAAAACATCACCATGGATGAATTGGTTAATAGTTCTTTCGTTTAAGTGTTCTTGATCACCAACATTAACTTTTCTAGCTTCTTCAATCTTTAATAATTTGGTTGGATAAGCTTTTTGAGCTGGACATGAACACATATAGAATTTAGCTGGATGATTTGGATCTTTAGAAGCAAAAATTACTTCTTTAGTTCCCATTCCAATATAAATACAATCAGTCTTCTTTAAAGTATATTCGACACCATCAAGAGTAATTGTTCCTTCTCCTGCAATATTGAATACACCCATTTCTCTTCTTTCTAAGAAATAGTTTGCACGTAAAGCATCACCTGCTTCAAGCTTTAAAGCTTTAGTGACTGGATAAGCTCCACCAGCAATCATTCTATCTTGATAGGAATAAGTTAAAGAAATTTCATCTTTAACAAAAACATTTTCAATTAAATAGTTTTTTCTTAATTCTTCAGTTGTATAGTGTTTTGAATCATTTGGATGACTCATGTATCTAATATCTAATTCTTTCATTTAGATTCTCCTATCTTTGGACTCTACCTGAAGCATCTCCACCCATAAGGGTTAAAACTTCAGATTCACTAACACAGTTAAAGTCTCCTGGGATAGTATGTTTTAAAGCACTAGCAGCAACAGCAAATTCAAGAGCTTTTGCTTGGTCGCCATTAAATTTAATTAAACCATGGATTAAACCACCAGCAAATGAATCTCCTCCGCCAACTCTATCAATAATTGGTTCAATATCATAATGTTTTGATTCATAGAAATCTTTTCCATTATAGATTAATGCTTTCCAACCATTATGAGTTGCACTATATGATTCTCTTAAAGTTGAAACAACATACTTGAAACCAAATTCTTTTTGCATTTGTTCAAAAATCTTTTTATAGCCACTGGCCTCAGTTTTTCCAGCTGTGACATCACTATCTGGTTTGAAACCTAAGCAAAGTTGAGCATCTTCTTCATTACCAATGCAAACATCAACATATTGCATTAATGGTTTCATAATAGAAATAGCTTTTTCGCTTGACCATAATTTCTTTCTGAAGTTAAGATCGCAAGAAACAGTAACTCCATGTTTTTTAGCAGCAACTAAAGCAGCTTTTAAGATTTCAGCACTCTTATCTGAAATTGCTGGAGTAATACCACTCCAATGGAACCAAGTTGCACCTTCAAAAATCTTATCAAAATCAAAGTCTTCAACACTTGCTTCAGCAATTGAAGAATTCTTTCTATCGTAAATAACTTTTGATGGTCTCATAGAGGCGCCAGTTTCTAAGTAATAGATACCAAGTCTTTCGCCACCTCTTGCAACGTAGTCTGTATGAACACCATATTTTCTTAAAGCATTGACAGCACAATCACCAATTTCATGTGATGGGACTTTGCTAACAAAATATGCATCATGTCCATAATTTGCTAAAGAAACAGCAACGTTTGCTTCGCCTCCACCATAATTAACATCAAATGTTTGTGATTGAACAAATCTTGAATTTAAAGGTGAAGATAATCTTAACATTATCTCACCCATTGTAACAACCTTAGCCATTTTTTCTAGTCTCCTTAATAATACTTCTTGCTTCTAAGCAAACTTTCTTAATATCTTCTGGAGTTCCTTTAACTAACCAGCTTCCTCCACAAGCAACAATTCTTTTATTTTTAACAAATTCTGATAAATTAGCATTACTAACTCCGCCAGTTGGCATAAATTTGCAATTAACAAATGCACTGCCTAAAGCATCAATAGCTTTTAAACCACCAAATACTCCAGCTGGGAAGAATTTGAATGTAGTAATTCCAAGTGAAATACCTTTCATAATTTCAGTTGGAGTAACAACTCCTGGAAGATAAGGAATGTTGTGTGCCTTACAAACCAATGCTACTTCTTCAGATAATCCTGGAGAAACAATAAATTTTGCTCCTGCATGAATTGCATCTTCGCATTGTTGCGCATTAATAACAGTTCCTGCACCAACAAGAACATCTTTGCATTCTTTAGCTGCAACTTCGATACATTCTTTAGCACATTCTGTTCTAAAACAAATTTCTGCGACTGGAACATCTCCGTCTCTTAAAGCGTTTAAAGTAGGAATTGTGTCTTCAACTTTATTTAAGACAACAACAGGTACTAAGCCAATTTCATGAACTCTATCTAACAAATCCATAACAAAAACCTCCGTGTTTTTATTCATTAAATATTATATAAAAATTAATGGTTGTTGTATACAACAACAACCATGTGCAAACCCTATTTGTGATATAATACTAAACATGAAGATAATACATGTTGGAAAAAACAAAGAATATACTACTATTAATGCATGTTTGGAAGCAATAAACGAACCAGCATACATTATTTTAGACGATGAAAAATATTTTGAAAAAGTCGTAATTAACAAAGAAAACATCATTATTGATGGTCAAAATAAAGCAACAATTGAATATAACGATTACGCTAACAAGATTCATGAAGATGGCAGAGAATATATAACTTTTAGAACATATACAGTTTTAGTAAAAGCTAAAAATGTAGAACTTAAAAATTTAACAATTATAAATTCAGCAGGAGAAGGAAAAGCAATTGGTCAAGCAGTTGCACTTCATTTATATAATGACAATATTTTAGTTAACCATTGTAAATTAATCGCTCATCAAGATACTTTATTCTGTGGACCATTTTCACCAGATTTAATTGAAAGATACATTGATTTATTGCCTTCTGACGAAAGAATTCATAATGGTGAATTCCATCAATATTTTATAGATTGTTATATTGCCGGAACCGTTGATTTTATTTTTGGCGGAGCTAGTGCTGATTTTATAAACTGCACTATAGAAACTTTAAAAACTGACCGGATTTGTTATGTAGCAGCTCCTGATCACGATAAAGAAAACGAACATGGTTTTAATTTTATAAATTGTAAAATTATTTCTAATGATAAAAATGCTAAAGAAAATACGTATCTTGCAAGGCCTTGGAGAGAATATGGCCTTTGTAAATTTATAAATTGTTATCTTGGGCAAAACATTAAAAAAGAAGGCTTCTCAATTTGGGAAGGAACTGATAGACATGTCAATTCCAGATTCTATGAAATCAATTCAACTGGTCCTGGAAGCAAAAACAATAAAATTAATCGCCCAAGTTGGGTAAAAATGGTTATTTAAAAATGTCGCAACCCATTCAAAAGTCTTAAAACATGTAATCTTTAATTGTCCAAAACAACTTTCAATTGAATTCTAAATTGAATGATTCGGTGAAATTTGGCAATTTCATTCGGTGAAATTTTGTAAGTTAAATAAAAAGAGCATCTAGATTTAATTCTAAGTGCTCTATTTTTTTATTTTACCAAATGTTTCAATGATGAATTTTTAACGAGTTCATCGCATAAAAGTTCACAAACCATCCTTGCACCTTTTTCTCTTAAGTGAGTGTTATCTTCTTTGCCATTCATATAATTTACATAAATATTTTTATCAAAATTCATAAAATAGCATTTTGAATTACTTTCACCAACTTGTTCAAGATATTCTTTTGTTCTTGAAGTTAAATTTATAAAAGGAATATTTTTTTCATGAGCTAACTCTTCCATTGCTTTTGGATAATCTCCATGACAATTTGGATTTAACTTATGTTCTTCAATAAATTGTCTACGATAAATTGAAGAAATTAATACTGGATGAGCTTTTTTTCTTAAAGCAAAATCTACATAATAAGCAAGTTGGGCTTTATAAGTTGTGAATGGATCAGTATGTCTTTCTTTATCAACTTTTTCATCGTTATGACCAAATTGAATAAAAAGATAATCACCTTCTTTTAAATTTTCTGCACAAGGTTTGAATAAACCTTCATCGATGAAACTCTTCGATGAACGGCCATTTTTTGCAAGATTGACTACTTCAAAGTCACCCGTGACATATTCATGAAACAATTGTCCCCAACCAGTTTGAGGAAATGTATCATCAAAATTAGTTTGGCAAGTTGAATCACCAATCAAATAAATTTTATTCATGTCTTGTAGCATCGAAATATGCTTTCGCATTATTGAAGCAAATATCTTGGACAACTTTTCCTAAGAATTCGATATCGTTTGGATATTCACCATTTTCGACTAAATGACCAAGTTTATTGCAAAGAATTCTTCTGAAATATTCATGTCTTGTGTAAGATAAGAAACTTCTTGAATCAGTTAACATCCCAACAAATCTAGAAAGCAATCCTAAATTTGAAAGAGCGGTCAATTGTTTTTCCATACCATCTTTTTGATCTAAGAACCACCAAGCACTACCAAGTT
>CAVEUG010000038.1:0-5301 GCA_963618895.1 Slackia isoflavoniconvertens
ATATTAGTTTTATTAAAATCAAAAATATAAATAGAGGATTTTTTATATCCAACAACAAAACTTGCGGATTGTTCGAAACTTTCTCCTAAATAAAATCCTTTACCAAAATCTTTTTTATCATCGCTATATTCTACTGAAGGATCTCCATTCAATTCTAATTTAGCTCCACGAAATAAAAGAGTATGATTGCTTTCTAAAGATGATCCATACATTTCTTCTTTGATTCTATTTAAGTTTATTCCACTATCGTAAAACGAATTGTACATTTTTTCTAATGCTTCATAACTAGGAATAGCTTTTCCGTTTTTCCACCTATTTAAAGACATCCTAGAAACCCCAATGAAGTTAGAAATTTCTTCATCGCTCATTCCTAATACGATTTTTGCATAACTAATATCCTTATTAAAATTGAAATTCATTGTAACATTTCCTTCGATTGAATTGTAACACACGTTACAACCTATTTCAAATATCAAAAATTTATTTAAATTCTTTTGTTCTTAAAATTGCTTGTATTAAAATATGCCTATGAAACTAAAAAACACTGAACTTCATCAATTATGTATTGCTATGGCTAAACTATATGGAGTTATTCATAGTGATGAAATAATTAAAGTATTAAAGACATATTATCCAGAAATAGATAAAAAAGATATCATGCATTATTTAAGAATGCTTGATGGAAAATATAGATCAGACTATTTCGTTGCAAGAATTAGTAATGAAAAAGGAAAATTCTTTTTGGTTAATTCATATATTAAAGGAACAACCGATACTCTAATAATTCAAGAAAGAAATGATAAACCATTATATATTCCTAAAACTGTTGAAGAGCTCCTTAAATATCGTGATGACCGCTATCTTACTGACGCTGAAATTCAAATCTATAACAACTTTAAAACATACGCATATAATCATCTAAAAATAATTAACACTAAAAAGAAAGATTTCGAAGTAGAATCTTTTATTTATTATGTTCATTTTAATTTAAAAATTGCCAAAATTTATATCGACAAAAATTTAAATGACGAAATTAGAAAAGGATTAAATGTAAATGGAGAAAAAGATGTTGAATTTCAAAAACAATTCTTCTCTTTAATGTATTTTACAAAACAATATATAAACAAAGGCTACTCACAATTTGAATTAGACTTAATTTCAAAAGGTATGTTGGAGGTAAATGATCCAAAAACAAAAGAAAAGAAATTAAAAGCAAAAGATGGATCTAAGTTGTATTACTATGAATATAAACCATCAACAATTATTCCAATTAGAAACACAAATAAAAAACAAATAAAAATAGAGAAAAAATATAAAGCATAAAAAATATTAATGAAAAAGTGTTGATATTATCAGCACTTTTTCATTTGTGACTACATATTTTTCAAGTATGAAAAATCAATCATTTTATTTTTGACCATAATAAGCGTTTTTACCATGTTTACGTAAATAATGCTTATCAGCAATATATTTTGGGAGTCTTTCTTTGTTCCCTAATGTTTCTGTTAAATAAGCTATTTTTGCAACTTCTTCTAAAACAGTTGCGTGATATACTGCTTCACTAGCATCTTTTCCCCAAGCAAAAGCTCCATGATTTTTAACAAGACAACCAGGAAGAGCAACTACATCTTTGTCCTTAAAAGTTTCATTAATAACTTTACCTGTATTTTTTTCGTATTCGCCCATTTCTTCTTCTTTTAATGAACGAGTACAAGGAATATCTCCATAAAAATAATCAGCATGAGTTGTACCATAAGCTTTTATATCTTTTCCTACTTGTGCAAATGCTGTAGCAAAAATTGAGTGAGTATGAACTATTCCGCCTATTTCCTTATGTTCTTTATAAATTTCTAGGTGTGTTGGTGTATCACTTGATGGATTTAGTTTTCCTTCTACTACATTTCCATTAAGATCTACAACTACCATATCACTAGCTTTCATTTCATCATAATTAACGCCACTTGGTTTAATAACAACAAGCCCACTATCTCTATCAATAGCGCTAACATTTCCCCATGTAAAAAGAACTAATTTATTTTTAACTAAATCCAAATTTGATTTTAAAACTTTTTCTTTCAATTCTTCTAACATTATTTAACCTCCGAAGCAGTTTGCTCAGTTTTAAGATATTTTCGATAATTTCTTAAGAATTCATTGCACTTTTTCTTATCTTCTTCGCTAGCCATGAGTGTATTACTTTCTGAATTTTTGAAAGTATATTTTAAATAGTCACTTAAGGATTTATCAGTATGGAATAAATATCTTGCAAGAAGAGCAATTCCCCAAGCTCCACCTTCGCTAGCATTGCTCATAATAGTTACTGGCGCATTTAATACTGCACTAGTGGCAATTTGACCTATTTTATCAGTTTTATAAAATCCACCATGACCAGTAACACTATCAATTTTTACATCTTCATCTTTTAATATATCCATACCCAAAGATAAAGTACTAATTGCTGAATAAATTTGCATTTGCATAAAGTTAGCAAGATTGAGTTTTCCATCTTGTGGTCGAACAATTAATGGTGCACCACTATTTGTATGAGCAATTGGTTCACCAGCAAGATAATTATATCCAACAAGTTTTCCAACATTTTCATCACTTTCTAGAGATTTATTAAATAGTTTTGTATAAAGTTCATTTTTATCAACTTTGTTACCAAATAAATCTAAAACTTCATCAAATAAATTCACCCATTCATTAATTTCAGTTGTGCAATTATTTGTATGAATTAAAGCAGCTGGGTGGCCATCAGGAGTGGCAACTATATCTATTTCTTTATAATAGTTCATTAGTGGTTTTTCTAGCACTATTGTCATATTTGCAGCAGTTCCTGATGAAACATTTGCAGTTCTAGGAGTTACACTATTTGTGGCAACCATTCCAGTTCCCATATCTCCTTCTGGAGGGCAAAATAATGCTCCAGGCTTTAAATTACCACTTGGATCAAGATATTTTGCACCACTTTCAGTTAATGTTCCTGCATTTTCTCCAGCTAATAAAATAGTTGGTAAAAGCTTTTCTATATCGCAACTAGCAAGTTCATTATATTTTTTAACTCGCTCTTTATCCCAATTTCTTCCTAATATAGGAAACATTCCACTAGCATCATCTGCACCAAGTACATTTCTTCCTGTAAGTAAAAAATGTACATAACCAGCTAAAGTTTGTAAGTGTTTTACATCTTTTACAGTTTTTTCTTTATTTAATACTGCTTGATAATAATGTGTTGCAGACCAACGTTGAGGAAAATTAAATTTTAATTCTTTTGTTAATATATCTTGAGCTTCTGAAGTTGTGGTATCTCTCCAAGTTCTAAAAGGTTCAAGCAAATTCCAATTTTCATCAAAAGCTAAATAACCATGCATCATTGCAGAAATACCAATTGCATCAAGTTTTTCTATTTTATAACCAAAGTTATTTAATAATTCTTTATAACTTGCTTGAATACCAATTTTTACGTTTTCTAAAGAATATGACCAATGACCATTAACAAGTTCATTCTCCCATTGGTAAGCACCAGTTGCTAAAACTTTGCCATCTTCATTAATTAAAACTGATTTAATTCTTGTAGATCCAAGTTCAATTCCTAAAATTAATTTACTCATTGAATGGATTCTCCGTTTTATATAAATCGTTTGCCTTTTTGTTGTACCCAATCTTTTCAGCACCTAAATACTTAAATACTTCAAATGTTGATTTAGCATAATGACCAAACATAACTGCACCATGATGAGGGAAACCATTTTCAATTAAAACATGTCGATAAAATCTACCCATTTCTTTAATTGCAAAAACACCGATTCCACCAAAACTATGTGTTTCAACAGGGAGAATTTCGCCTTCTGCAACATATGCATATAAATGATTATCTGATGTAGATTGTAATCTATAGAAAGTTATATCACTTGCTTTAAAATCACCTTCTAAAGTACCATTTGTAACTTCAATTGGTAAACTTCTAGCCATAATTTTTTGATACTTCATTTCAGGATGACAGAGTCTTGATGAACATGTATTTCCACAATGGAATCCCATAAATGTATCATTAAATTTATAATTGAATTTATCTTTTATTTCTTTATCATACATTTCTCTAGGAACAGTATTATTAATATCAAGTAAAGTTACACTATCATTAGATATACAAGTTCCAATATATTCTGATAAAACGCCATAAATATCAACTTCACAAGAAACAGGAATTCCTCTACCAGTTAATCGACTATTAACGTAGCATGGAACAAATCCAAATTGAGTTTGGAATGCTGGCCAACATTTTCCAGCAATTGCAACATACTTTTTGCTTCCTTTATGTGTTTCAATCCAATCTAATAAAGTAATTTCATATTGAGCTAGTTTTTCTAATATTTCAGGCTTTTTATTACCTTCTCCAAGCTCTTTTTGCATATCTAAAGCAACTTCTTTAATACGTTTATCGCCACTATGTTTATTAAAACTTTCAAATAAATCAAGTTCACTATTTTCTTCAATTTCAACTCCAATATTATAAAGTTGTTTTATAGGAGCATTGCATGCAAAGAAATTTTGTGGACGAGGACCAAATGAAATAATTTTTAAGTCTTTAATTCCAACTAATGCTCTAGCAATCGGCACAAATTCATGAATGAGTTTTGCGCAATACTCTGCATCACCAACCGGATATTCAGGAATATAGGCTTTAACATTACGAAGTTTTAAATTGTAACTTGCATTGAGCATTCCACAATATGCATCTCCTCGATCACTTGATAAGATGCCAATTTTTTCTTCTGCTGCCGCACAAAACATTACCGGATTACCAGTTTCTTTTTGCCATTTTTCAGCAAGCATTGTTTCAGATATTTCAGGACCAAAATTTCCTAAATAAACACAAAGAGCATTGCATCCTGCTTTTTTAACATCTTCTAATGCATTAAGCATATGTATTTCACTTTCTACAATGCAAATAGGACATTCGTAAATTGAATCTTCCCCATATTCTTTTTCATATGCTTCAATTAAAGCTTTTCTTCGATTAACTGAAAGGCTTTCTGGGAAACAATCTCTTGAAACTGCAACAACACCAACCTTAATAATAGGTACATTATTCATACCATTCCTCCAAAAATTATATATACTGAAAGCTCCTTATTATTTTACCATTATTAAAAAATATTTTTGCGATTAATTGATTAAAATTACAAATATAAAATAACAGACACAAAAATACGTTAAACATTTAATTTTAAAAGTAGGAATTTATACAAAATGTATATTTCCTTTAATAAAATCCCTTCTAAGGTATAAATGAGAAGA
>CAVEUG010000039.1:0-379 GCA_963618895.1 Slackia isoflavoniconvertens
AACATTTAGCAACTTACATAATTTTAAATTCTAATGCTGAAAAGAAATTACTTGTCTTTAAATCAAAAAATCCATTATTTAATACTAAATTTTTCAAAAAAGAAATTTCAGAAGCGCTTGTTCCAACTATTAAAGATGTTATAGATGTTGATTCAACTTTTCTTTCAGAATCTATGAAAAAAATTGATCACATCGCATATTACATAGATTTAAATAAAGATAATATTGAATTAATTTGTAAAACAATTTATTTTTTGCAAGGAAAAGAAGTTACTAACGATGAATTCAAAGACAAACATGAAGAAAATTTAAATAATTTTCATCAAGAATTATTAAAATTAAATATTCCTGAAAATGGAATAGTTGATAATGATAATAT
>CAVEUG010000039.1:389-4020 GCA_963618895.1 Slackia isoflavoniconvertens
TGATAATATTATCGCTAATTTTATAACTACACCATTAACTAATTTGAAAAGAACATGCCAAGTTTTCATTTCTGATGAAGTTAAAAAATTAAAGAAAAAACCAATTGCAAAAATTAATGTTGTTATCGAATCTAATGAGGATTGGTTCTCACTTCATTTAGAATCTAATGAATACACTGAAGAAGAAATAAATGAGATTTTAGGTGCTTATAAAAAGAAAAAGAAATATTATCGTTTAAGAAATGAAATCCTTGTTTTAGATGAAGGCAATGGACAAGATATGATTTCGCTCCTTAATGATTTTGATTTGAAAGATGAAAAAATCCCTGTTTATCAAGCCTTAAAGTTAAAAGCTAGACAAGATGTTTCTTTATCAAGCGAAATAAAAGATTTGTTTAATAAAATTTCGAATTATAATGATCAAAAAATATCTTTAGATAAAAATCTCAAAAGTATTTTAAGACCTTATCAAATTAAAGGCGTTAAATGGTTAACTGCTTTAAAAGAAAACCATCTTTCAGGAATTTTGGCTGATGATATGGGTTTAGGAAAAAGTTTAGAAATGATCGCTTTTTTAAGCCAATATCACGAAGATAAGCCAAACTTAATTGTTTGTCCTAAGTCTTTAACTTATAATTGGGAAAACGAATTTAAACAATGGAATCCAAAAGCAAAAGTTGTTGTTCTTTCTTCTGATAAAAATGCTAGACATGCTAAATTACAAAAAATAAAAAATAACGATGTAACCTATATAATTTCATATGATTCTCTTCGAATTGATTTAGATTTCTTTAAAGATAAAGAATTTGGATTTTTAATTTTAGATGAAAGTCAATATATTGCAAATGCATTTGCTCAAAAATCAAAAGCTGTTAAAACAATAAAGGCCAATCATAAGTTTGCTTTAACAGGAACACCAATTCAAAATTCATTAATGGATTTATGGTCAATTTTTGATTTCTTAATGCCAGGGTATCTTAAAACATTTAATGACTTCAAAAAAATATATGGAAAATTTGATTTAGATACAAACGAAAGAAAACATTTAGAAAATATTGTTTCCCCATTCTTATTAAAAAGAAAGAAAGATGATGTTCTTAAAGAACTTCCAGGGAAAACAATAATGACTCAAAGTCTGGTTATGGATAAAGAAGAACAAGCTTTATACGATGCTTATCTTTCTAAAGCTCGAAATGCATTATTTGCAAAAGAAAAGAAAGGCAAAATTGAAGTTTTATCAGCTTTGACACGACTTAGACAATTATGTGTAGATCCATCAACTTTTTTAGAATACAAAAATGTTTCGTCAAAACTTGAATACACATTATCTTTAATAAAAGAAGCTATTAGTAATGGTCATAAAATATTATTATTCTCGTCTTTTACTTCTGTTTTAGATCATTTAGCTACACTACTTACTGATGAAAAAATTACTTATGAAACAATTCAAGGCGATACATCTGCAGCCAAAAGAATTAAACTCGCAGAAAGTTTTAATACTAAAGATGATATTAAAGTTATGCTTGTTTCATTAAAAGCTGGTGGTACTGGTCTAAATCTTATTGGTGCGGATATTGTTATCCACCTCGATCCATGGTGGAATCTTGCTGCTGAAGACCAAGCAAGCGATAGAGCATATCGTATTGGCCAAACAAGAAAAGTTATTATTTATAAACTTGTTATGAAAAATACTATTGAAGAAAAAGTATTAACGCTTCAAGGAAAGAAAAAAGATCTTTCAGATATATTCGATAACATCAACACAAGTGCGGGCTTGACCGATGATGATATTAAATATTTGCTTGATTAAAAAATGTTTTTAGAGATTTTATAAATCACATATATTACGGAAAGATAGAAACAAAAAAATGAAAAGATATCTAAAAGAAACAAAGATGTTAAATTTCTCTACTTCTACAATACAAACTTTAATTGCTAAACATAAATGGCGCTCCCTTAGCGAATTTGAACGAATAAAATCAATTTATAACTACGTCCGTGATGAAATACTTTTTGGATATAATACAGATGACAATATCTCAGCCTCAATGGTTCTTCATGATGGCTATGGACAATGCAACACTAAAGGAACATTATTTATGGCGTTGCTACGCGGTTGTGGAATACCTTGTCGAATACATGGTTTTACAATCGACAAGAAATTACAAAAAGGCGCTATGACAGGCATAGTATATATTTTAGCCCCAAAAAATGTTTTCCATAGTTGGGTTGAAGTTTATTTAGATGGCATTTGGTATGAACTTGAAGCATTTATTCTAGATAAACCTTATTTAGAAAATGTGCAAAGAGCAAACAAAGATTGCGTAGGCCCATTCTGTGGTTTTGGCGTTGCAGTAAAAGACTTGTTTCATCCCGTAATTGATTTTAATCGCAATAATACATATATTCAAAGCGAAGGTATAAATCAAGATTTTGGAGTATTTGATAGTCCAGATGAACTATTATTGAAACACGGCCAAAAAATGTCACGTTTTAAAAAAATGATGTATCAGAAAATAGGACGACACCTAATGAATGCAAACGTAAGAAAAATACGTAATCTAAAATAAAAAAATTTCCGAAAGAATAATACTTTGGAAGTTTTTTGATTATTTTATAATCGCATCATTTGCAGTAAATTTCTCTAATGAATTTTCTTTTGTTTGAATGCAAATATAAGTGATGGAGTTATCTTTTGAAGCGAAAAATTGACGTTCAGCTTTTGGTGATATTTTCACCCAATCACCAGCGGTTAAGTTAACATTTTCATTGTCTATAACTGCATTACCTGAGCCAGACAAAACATAATAAATTTCTTCATTTTGCTTATGAGAATGGATAAAAGGCACGCATTTACCAGCGGGGAGAGTATTAATGCTAATTTCAGCTCCTGTTAATCCCAATTTATCATGTAATTCTACTCTTGGTGCTTCTTCAAGACTTACTTTCATATAATTTGACATCGTTATGTCCTCCTTTAAATATGAATTAATTTTAATCAAAACATATAATTAAAAAAGTACGCACTTTAAAGTAACTGCGTACCAATTATATAATATATAGTGTTAAGCGAATAAAATTTATTGGAGGCGAAAGAATGAGAAAAAAAGAAGATTTACCAGAATGTCCTATTGCCACAACAGTCGCATTAGTTGGTAATAAATGGAAATTATTAATTATAAGAAACTTAATGTCACGAACATGGAGATTTAATGAATTATTAAAATCAATAGATGGGATATCACAAAAAGTTTTAACTGATAATTTAAGACAACTTGAAAGTGATGAAATTATTTATAGAAAAGATTATAAAACAAACCCTCCAAAAGTTGAGTATGGAATGACAGACTTAGGAAAAAAATTAAATAAAACATTGGATATAATGGCCGAGTTCGGTAATTTTTACAAAACTCAATTATAGAAATAATAGGAGCAAAATAAGATTTTAACTATTGAATTTAGTATTGCCTTTTTTCATTTGCACTTACACTATTAATTTAAGTGGAGTTACTTGTTTCTCTATTAACAAGGCATGAAATATCAAAAAAGGACTGATATTTAATATCAATCCCATCTTTTCTTAATGGTGCCCTAAGCAGGATTCGAACTCGCAACCCCTTGATTCGAAGTC
>CAVEUG010000040.1:0-29194 GCA_963618895.1 Slackia isoflavoniconvertens
GAAATGATGAGACTTTTAATGGATGAATATGGTTATGGATGGGATGAAGCTTGGGAACAAGTTACACATTGTTTTGCTTATACTAACCATACAATTATGCCTGAAGCTTTAGAAAAATGGCCAATTCAATATATTCAAAGACTAGTTCCACGTTGTTATATGATTATTGAAGAAATTCAACGTAGAATGCTTATTTGGATGAGCAAAAATAACGTTACAGAAGAAGAAAAACTTAACATGTTAATCATTAAAGATGGGTTTGTTAGAATGACAAATCTTGCGATCTATTGCGCATATTCTGTTAATGGTGTTGCTGCTATTCATACTGATATTTTAAAGAAAGTTACCTTTAAAGAATTCTTTAAATATTTCCCAGAAAAGTTCCATAATGAAACAAATGGTGTCACTCATAGAAGATGGCTTATGTATTCAAATGCTGAATTAAGTAATTTAATAACAAGCAAAATTGGTGAAAAATGGATTAAAGATCCAGAAAATGGTCTTGAAGAACTTTTAAAATATCAAGATGATGAAAGTGTTTTAAAGAGTTTAGAAACCATTAAATATAACAATAAAGTTAAATTAGCTAAATTTATATTAGATAACTATGGTATTGAAGTTGATCCAAATTCAATTTTTGATGTTCAAATCAAGAGATTACATGCTTATAAACGTCAATTAATGAATGTTTTTAAGATTATGATTTTATATCATAGGATTAAGACTGATCCAAATTTCAAGATGTATCCACATACTTATATCTTTGGTGCAAAAGCTGCTCCAAGTTATGTTTTTGCAAAAGAAATTATTGAATTAATTAATGCTGTTGCAAATGTTGTTAATAATGATCCAGAAGTTAATAAATATATTAAAGTTGTATTTATGACAAATTATGGCGTTACACTCGCTGAAAAAATCATTCCTGCAACTGATATTAGTGAACAAATTTCTACTGCTGGAAAAGAAGCAAGTGGTACAAGCAATATGAAATTTATGATGAATGGTGCTTTAACTTTAGGAACTTTAGATGGTGCAAATGTTGAAATCTTAGAAAAAGTTGGAGATGAAAATGCATTTATCTTTGGTTTAAAAGTCGAAGATATCGAAAAGATTCATAACGAAGGTGGTTATAATTGCTGGGATGAATACAATAAAAATCCAGAATTAAGATGGGTTCTTGATTCGTTGTTTAATGGTCCATGGTGCGAAAATATTCCTGAAAGATTTAAAGGAATCTTTAACGAACTCATGAATAGAAATGATGAATATTTTATCTTTAAAGATTTACCAGCCTACTTAGAAGCTTGTAGTAAAATTGAAAATTACTACAAAGATAAGAAAAATTGGTTCAAATCAACTTTAATTAATATCGCTAAATCTGGATATTTCTCAAGTGATAGAACAATTGAGTCATATAATAAGGATATATGGCATTTAGAAAAGATTGATCAAAAGAGATTATTTCAACAAATGAAGAAGACTGTTTTATAAGATTCAGTCGAAAATAAATCATAAATGAATAAATAAAAATCACCCACGAATTGAAACGTGGGTGATTTTTTAATGAGTTTAGTATTTATTCAAATTGACTGTTATATAGTGCAGCATATGCTCCACCTTTTTTAAGTAGTTCTTCATGATTACCTTGTTCGATAATGTTTCCGTTTTCCATAAATAAAATGGTATCAGCATCACGAATAGTGGAGAGTCTATGGGCAATAACAAATGATGTTCTGCCCTTCATTAAAGATTCCATTGCAGTTCCAATTGCAACTTCTGTTCTAGTATCAACTGAAGAAGTTGCTTCATCTAAAATTAAAATTGGAGGATTACAAAGAAATACTCTAGCTATTGTTAATAATTGTCTTTGGCCAATTGAGATATTTGCTGCATCATTATCTAAAAGTGTTTCATATCCTTGTGGCATTGTTTTTATAAAGTGATCTATTTGAGCCATTTTAGCTGCTTGTTCGATTTCTTCTTTTGTTGCGTTTTGCTTACCATAAGCGATATTTTCGGCAATTGTTCCTTTAAATAACCAAGTATCTTGTAAAACCATACCGAAATTTTCTCTTAAATTTTTTCTAGTTAAGCTGGTTGTTGGAATTGAATCAATTGTGATTTTTCCTCCATTAACTTCATAAAATCTCATTAATAAATTAATTAATGTGGTTTTTCCTGCACCTGTAGCTCCTACAATAGCAATCTTTTTACCTTTTTGGGCAGTAAAATTAATATTTTTCATTAATATTTTATCTTTTGAATAGCCAAAACTTACATTCTCAAATGAAACGATTCCATCAGCTCTTTTTAAAACTATTGGATTTTCTACATCCTTAATTTCTTCATTTTCATCTAAAAATTCAAATGTTCTTTCTGCCGAAGCAAAAGCTGATTGTAATGAATTAATCATGAAAGATGCTTCAGTTAAAGGTTCCGAGCAAATACCCATATATTGGAAATAAGCTTGAACTACACCAAATGACATTGTTCCCTTTATCATCCAAGAACAGGATATAAGAAGTATAACTACTTGTGATAATCTTGAAATAAGTCTGATTATAGGGTTTATAAAGTTTGTTAAAAAATCTGTTTTTCTATTTGCTTTTGCAAGATCTTCGATTGCATTATTTAAGACATTAACGCTATTTTCTTGATTGTTATAAGCTTTGATTACATTTCTTCCTGTAAAGTGTTCTTCAGCAAGTCCTGTTAAAATTGAAACTTTTTCTTGTCTTTCTGAAGATAAAATAAGATTTTTTCTTGCTACAATTTTAGTAAGGAAAATACTAATTAAAGCAAAACCAATAAAGATTAAAGTAAGAATAGGTGAGAAATAAATCATGAATGCTAATGAACCAATAATGGATCCAATAGCAACAATTAATCTTAATAATCCAGTTTGTAAAGTTTCAGAAACTTTATCAAGATCGTTAGTGACTCTTGAAAGAATTTCTCCAGGTTTATTATCATCATAGAATTTAAGTGGAAGTTTATGCATTTTGTCACTTATTTGTTCTCTTAATGTTAATGTTAGTTTTTCTGCAACACTTGACATTAAATAAGTTTGTAAATAATAAAATATAGAAGCAAGTAAATACAAAATAGTAAAGACTGTAAGCCCTTTTCCTAATGGTTCCCAAGTAATCATAAATACTGTTCCATTATTTATACAATCCATAATTGTTTGATATAAATCATTCATAACTTTAACACTATAAAATGGAGTATAAACATAAAGTACAGTTGAAATTATGACGGAAATAAGAACTAATACTAATTTACCTTTTTGATTATTTAATTGTTTAAATAATCTTTTTGCTGTTTTTAAAGTATTTTTTGGAGCATCTTTTATGATTTTTTCTTTTTTGTTTTTCATAATTAATTAGCCTCCTTTGTTTGAGATTCATAAATTTCTTTATAAGTTTTACATGTTTTTAAAAGGTCTTCATGTTTTCCAATTCCAACAGGTTGTCCTTCGTTAATAACAATGATCTGATCAGCGTTTTTAATTGTGCTAACTCTTTGAGCGATAATAATCATTGTTTTATCGCCTTTTTCCTTATTTAATGCTTTTCTTAAATTTGCATCAGTTTTAAAATCAAGTGCGCTAAAACTATCATCAAAAATATATAGTTGTGGATTTTTTACAATTGCTCTCGCAATTGATAATCTTTGTTTTTGTCCTCCTGAAAAATTTGTTCCACCTTGTGCTACATAAGAATTGAGTTTATCTGGCAAAGATCTTACAAAATCTCCAGCTTGAGCAATATCTAATGCATGCATTAATTCTTCGTCGCTTGCATTTTTATTTCCAAATCTTAAATTATCGGCAATTGTACCAGAGAATAACCATGCTCTTTGTTGAACATAGGATAAATTATCCCTAAGCTGTTCTTGGGTTAAATTTCTAATATCAATCCCATTTAATTTAATTGTTCCATTAGTTACTTCGTTAAATCTTAACATTAACGATGCAATCGTTGATTTTCCACTTCCGGTGCCACCAATAATTGCAGTAGTGGTTCCTTTTTTACATGAAAAATTAAGATTTTCTAAAGTACATTCATCAGCATCCGGATACTTAAATGAAACATTTTCAAAAGATAAGATATCTTCATTTTTATCAAGTTTTTTAATTTCATTAGTATTATTTTTAATTTCTGGCGAGAATTCCAATACTTCATTTATACGATTCGCACATTCAAATGCTCTTGGTAAAGTTAAAATTACCATTTGCGCCATCATTAAAAAGAATAATGAAAGCATTGCATATTCAACAACAGAAGTAATGTCTCCAAAATTAAACATTCCAATAGAAATTCTAGCGCCACTCATCCAATAAATTAAAACAACGAAAAGATTTACGGCAAAATAAGATAAACCATCAAGCGAAGCGAACATAACATTTGCTTTAACAGATGTTTCTTTATATTGTGAAAATGATTCATTTAACCTATTTGTTTCATATTCTTGATTATTAAAAGCTCTAATAACACGAACACCAGTAATGTTTTCGAGCATAATAGTGCTCATCTTATCTAATAATTTTTGTAACTTTTTGAAAAGTGGTGAAGCACTTTTCAAAATAAATAAAGCAAATACGCTAATAAATATTAAGACAGCTAATAAAATTAAACCAATCAGCCAATCTTTAGAAAATGATAAACATAAAGAGACAATAAAAACAACTGGCACAGGTAAAATCATTTGAAAAATATTTACAACAGCCATTTGTATATTTGAAATGTCGGATGTAATTCTTGTTGTCATTGATGCGGTTCCAAAAGTTTGAAAATCATAAACTGATAAATCAAGTGTTTTCTTATATATAGATTCTCTAATATTTGCACCAACTTCAGATGAAAGTCTTGCACAAGTATATCCTCCAATAATCGCGCCTATTCCAGCTAGGAGTGAAACAACAGCCATTTTTATAGCGGCTTTGATTAATTCGTTAAAGTCTGCATTTATTGAAGATCCTTTATTTAACATTTCACCTGCAAATGTAGGAACAAGTAGTGCACCTATCATTTCGATGGACATAAGCAAGATAGTTATTAAACATAATTTCCAGTGTGGTTTTAAAAATTTCAATATTAATTTCATAAAATACCTCCATTTTCTTGACTAAAGCCAACATGATTGCTAGTATAAACTATATAGTTGCTATACAGTCAAGAGGATTTATGAATAAACAAAAACTATTCAATATATCGGAATTTTCAAAAATTACAGGGTTATCTAGACAAACTCTTATTTATTATGATAACATCGATTTATTAAAACCTTATAAGGTAGAAGGTAATGGTTATAGAAAATATTCGCATAATCAAATTTGGGTTACAAGTGTTATTTGGATTTTATCTGATTTAGGAGTGCCTTTAAAAGATATTAAAAAGAATATCGATAATATTTCACCTGAAAATAGTGAAAAAATTTTGAATTCACAGTTGGTTTTATTACAAGATAGAATTAAGAAATTAAATATTCTTGATGAGATGATTAAAATCAGATTAGAACAAATTAAATTTGCAAAAAATATAAATAATAAAGGACTTTCATTTTCGATAATTAATATTAAAAATAACATCCCGTTTTTTATTGGAGGAAAAATTGGATGCAGCAAAGACGAATTAAGTGATGAACATTATATTAATTTTTATAAAGATACAGAAAAGAAAGGCATTCCTTTAATTTTTGCTCTTTCATATATAAAGAAAAGAGAAAACATATTAAATAATAAAGTAGATATTGTTGATGCGTTCTGTTTTCGATTGACTAATAAAAAATATGCAACAGGTTTTATGAAAAAAGGAAAATATCTTGTTACATATGCTTTTGGTAATTATGGTGAAACTGATTACATATATAAGGATATAGTAAAGTACATTCATGAAAACAACATTAAAGTTATTGGCGATATTTTTGAAGAATATATTACCGATGAATTTGTACAAAGTAACCCGGATGATTATATTTTGCAGATATCTATTCCAATTGAATGAAGGTTAAATAATTTTATTTAGTTTAATTCTTTCAAATGCTTTTAAAAGAATTATTGAAAGAATAGTTCCAGCAATTCCTTGAATTAAATCAAAAACTGAATTGATTAAATATGAACTTCCAAACATTATTAAATAAGCGATCATATAAGTTAAAACCATAAATAGTGGAGCTATTAAGCAACTTAAATACTTTAATATATGGTAACCCTTTAATAATCTATATATTAAATAACAACTTAATGATTCAAGACCTTTTGCAAATATTGTAAATGGAATAAAATTTGCTGCACCAGCTGTTAAATCCGCTAATGAACAACTTATAATCGCGGATGATATTCCTTCGATTGGGCCAATAAAAATAGTGGTGAACATTATTAATCCATCACTGAAATTTAAGTATCCTGATCCGCCAGCATATGGTATAGGTAAGAATGCTGTAATTACATATATAAGAGCGGTCATCAAAGCCGTTAATGATATTTTTAAAATAATTAACCTAGACTTAGTCATATTTATTTATGTTTATTAAACTTTTTATGATAATGGTAATTTTCTTTTCTAATTGGTTTTTTATTATTTAATTTTGAATATTCAGTATTTTTTGCAATTTTGGCTGCTTTTTCTTCTTCCTTTTTGCGTTTTTCTTCTTCTTTAATTTCAAAAGTTTCTTTTATTGTTGGTTCAATTAATTTTTCAACTTCTTCAATTGTATAGCATTGGACACCAATTCTTTTAAGTTCTCTAGTAGTGAAGCCTTCTCCATCAATTAATGTACCATTAAAATTACCATTATGGATTTTGTAAACTCCACAAGATGGTGAATGATCAACCAAAACAGCTTTTTTAATATGAAGGTATTTGACTACATTTAAAACAGAATCTGCGCCTTTTTTAAAACAATGGGTCACATCTTTGCCATTTTTATTTACAACAATATTATTTTTAATTTCGCTAGGCGTTCTAGGGATAGACATTCCACCTAAAACTTCAGGGCAAACAGGAACAATATTAAAGTGTTCTCTTAGAAATTTAACCTTTTCGTTATAGTTATCTTTCCCATCATAACGACATTTATCACCCAATAAACAAGCACTTACAATAATAGTTTCCATAAATTCCCTTTCGTTGCTTTGAATATTATATTGATTTATTTATAATAATTCCATATGAAAAAAGAGGTCTATTTAAACATTAATGGCGAAAAACATCTTTCAACAATCGAAAGAAAGAATATTAAATCTATTAGGTGGATTGTTAAAGATGGTGTTTATGAAATAAGATGTCCTTATTCTTGTAGTATTGAATATTTGGAAAAAGTTATTTCAAAGCACAAAACCAGGAAGAAACCTATTTTAGAAGAACCAATGAACGATGAATATTGTTATATATATGGCCAAAAACAAGATGTTACTGATAAATTTGTTGAAATAGACGGACATCATGTTTTATATAATAAGGATACATTTTATAAAGATATTGATAAATTTTTTAAAAATTACGTCGAAGCAAGATTAAGATATTTTGAAAAATTAATGAATATAGATCAACCATATAAATTAACAACAAGATTAGTAAGTACAAGATATGGTAGTAATAGCAGAAGAACTCACCACATAACAATTAATTCATTCTTGGTTCATTTTTCGAAAGATATTATTGATGCCATTATTATTCATGAGTTAGCGCATAATTTTTATTATGACCACTCGGATAATTTTTATAATTTCATTTACGAATATTGTCCAAATTATGATGCAATACATAAGGCATTAAGATTACAAGTATATAAAGGAGTTGAAAATTAGTAATGATTCAGTATATAACTAGTAGAAAGAACAAAATTGTTCTTGAAACAATGGATTTAAGAAAAAATAAAATTCAACAAGAAAAAGGTTTGTTTATTATTGAGGGTGAACATCTACTTGAAATGGCAAATAATGCCAATAATCTTGTATATGTTTTAGCAACAAAACACATAAATGGAATAAACCAAGATATCGACCAATACATTGTTCCAAAAGATATTTTAGAAAAGATTAGTGTTAGTAAATCTGCTCCAAATGTTATTGGGGTATGTAAATTTATAAATGACAAAATTGATCTCACTGGTGATATTGTTTGCTTGGATTGCGTACAAGATCCAGGAAATTTGGGGACAATTATGCGTTCTTCGTTAGCATTTTCTTATTTTAATATATTGTTAAGCAAAAATTCTGTTAATAAATATAATGAAAAAGTTGTACAAGCTTCGCAAGGATCGATTTTTAATTTAAATATTGAATCTTTTGATATTTCAACTTTGAAAGATTATAAAGAAAAAGGTTATAAAATTGTTGTTACCACACTTGCAAAAGATTCGATTAATCTCGCTGATTTCAAGAAAAAACCAAATGAAAAATATATTTATGTTTTTGGTAATGAAGGAAATGGTGTTAGAAAAGAAATTCAAGATATGGCCGATTATAAGATTTTTATAGAAATGGAGAATATAGATTCTTTAAATGTTGGTGTTGCAGCCGGTATTGTACTTTATTATTTGAAAAATAAGTAAGCGTTAATGATATTTAATCGATAAAATGTAATTTTTAAAAACGAAGTTTAATGATATAATCATTATGCGTTGAGAAGGAGTAGTAGTAAGTTTATTAATTTTTAGAGAGAAGTTGATGGTGGAATAACTTCATTTAAGACTTATGAATTCGCCTTGGAGCAGGTTTGATGAACCCGTACATATACGTTAAATATGGTAATTAAGATTTTAAAAGAATTAGGATGGTACCGCGGTTAATTCGCTCCTAACTAGTTCTTTTTTATTTATTTAAGGAGAAAATTATGGCTGAACAATTAGAATTTAAATTTGATACTCAATTATTGATCAATGGAACAGGGCTCAATGAAGATGAAATCAACGAGTATATTACAACTCACTTTAAAGGTGATTGTTTAATTGCTGTTGGTGATGATACTTTGATTAAGATTCATTTCCATACTAATGAACCATGGAAGATTCTTGAATATGGTCAATCATTAGGTGAAATTAGTGATGTTGTTGTTGAAAATATGCAAAGACAAGCTGATGGATTAAAAGGTTAGTTTAATTTTTAGGGTATAGTTATATGGAAGATAAAGAAATAGAATCGTTGGTTAGTAAAGCTTTAAATGATGTAAAAGAAGCTGATACAATCGATAAAATTAATGAAGTAAGAAATAAATACTTGTCTAAAAAAGGAAGTATTTCTTCTTTAATGCTTAAAATGAAAGAATTAACAGTTGAAGCAAAAAAGAAGTATGGACAAGTTGTTAATAGCGCAAGAACTCAAGTTGAGAATGCGATTAACGAAAAATTAGAAGAAGCAAAAGCTTTAGAGCTTAAAAAGCAACTTGAAAAAGAATCAATTGATATCACTCTTCCAGGTAACAATTATTTTTCAGGTAATGAGAATCCATTTTATAAAGTTCTTCATGAAATTGAAGATATTTTTATTGGTATGGGTTATGAAGTTCATGATGGACCAGAGGTTGTTAGTGATGAATATAATTTTGAATTAGTTAATATTCCAAAAGATCATCCTGCAAGAGATATGCAAGATTCTTTCTATATTAATGACAATTTACTTTTAAGAACTCAGACAAGTTCTATGCAGCCTCAAATTATGAGACTTGCTAATGGAAAACCAATTAAAGTTATTTGCCCTGGAAAATGTTATAGAAGAGATGATGATGATATGACTCACAGCCATCAATTTGCGCAAGTTGAAGGTTTAGTTATCGATAAAAATATTAATATGGCTAGTTTAAAAGGAACTTTAGAGTTATTTGCAAAACAAATGTTTTCAAAAGATTCAAAAGTTAGGTTTAGGTCATCATATTTCCCATTTACTGAACCATCTGTTGAAGTTGATATTTCATGTTTTAAATGTCATGGAAAAGGTTGTCCAACTTGTAAAGGTAGTGGATGGATTGAAATTTTAGGGGCAGGAATGGTTCATCCAAATGTTTTAAAAATGTCGGGATATGATCCTGAAGAATATAGCGGATTCGCTTTTGGTGTTGGAATTGATAGAGTTGCTATGCTACGTTATGGAATTGATGATATTCGTAGAATCTATTCTAATGATGTTAGATTTATTGATCAATTCAGCAAGAAAATTGAGGATTAGTTTATGTTAGTATCATTAAAAGAAATTAGTAAATATGTCGATATAAGCGATTTAACTCCGGAAGAAATTGCTAAAAAAATGACTTCTGCAGGGATTGAAGTTGAAGGAATCAATCATCTTTCAGAAGCAACTAATCTTGTGATTGGTCATATTTTAAAATGTGAAAAACATCCGGATAGTGATCATTTGCATGTTAATCAAATTGATATTGGAAGCGAAGTTACACAAATTGTTTGCGGCGCTCCTAATTGCAGAGAAGGGTTAAATGTCATTGTTGCTCTACCTGGAGCAGTTCTTGCTGGTGGCAAGAAAATTGAAAAATCAGTAATTCGTGGTGTTGAGAGCAATGGTATGTGCTGTGCATTAAATGAAATTGGAGTTGATCCAAAAAATTTAAGACCAGAACAAATTGCTGGAATTGAAGAACTTCCAGAAGATGCTCCAATAGGTGAAAAAGATGTTTTAAAGTATTTAGGACTTGATGATACCATTCTTGATTTATCATTATTAGCAAATAGAAGTGATGCTTATTCTTTATATAATGTTGCAAAAGAAATAGCTGCATTATTTAATAAAGAAGTTTCAATACCTTCATATAATAGTAGTAATTTAGTAGTTAATCAGTATAAAACTGGTTCTATGACTGATAATTGCAAACAATTTGCAATTAGATGTTTTGAAGATATTTTAATTAATGAGTCACCAAAAGAACTACAAGAAGTCTTAAGAAGCGAAGGAATTCGTTCAATTGATAATATTGTTGATATTGGTAATTATGCAATGCTTCTAACTGGTCAGCCTTTAAATATGTATGATGCTGATAAATTGCCAAAGAAAGAACTTATTGTTAAAGATGATTTTGAAGGTGATGTTGTGGCAATGGATGGTAAGACTTATTCGCTTAAAAAAGGCGATTTAGTCGTAACAAGTGGTGGCGAAGTTATGTGCATTGCTGGTGTTATGACTTGTGAATGTTGCAAAGTAACAAAAGATACAAAAAATATTTTAGCTGAAGTTGCCAACTTTTATGGACCACAAATCAGAAAAACATGCATAAGACTCGGATTAAGTAGTGATTCTTCACAAAGATTTATTAAAGGTATTAATCCAAATCAAACAAGTGATGTTATGGAGCTTGTAACTCATTTAATTAATAAATATTCATCTGCAAAAAAAGTTTCTGAAACTCAAGAATTTAATGTATTAAATTACAAGGACAAAGAAATTGAATGTAGTTTTAAATATATTAATGATCGTTTAGGGACTTCTTTCGATAATGAGACAATTATTTCAACATTGAATAATTTATATATTAAGACAAAAAATGTTGATGATGAGCAATTTACTGCTATTATTCCAGCATTTAGAATTGATATTGAAGGCAAAGCTGATTTAAGTGAAGAAATCATTAGATATAATGGATTTGACAAAATTAATTCAGTACTTCCAATGATGGAAACTACAGTTGGTGGTAGAACTGGTTTTGGCAAACATGAAAAAGTTGTTTCTGATTATTTATTAAATCAAGGATTAGATCGAATTATTAGTTATTCTTTAATTAATAAAGAAGACAACGAATCTTTCAATTTAGTCAATAAAAACGAAGGTTATGAAGTTTTACACCCATTAACCGAAGATCATAAATACATTAGAACAAATCTTTTGAGTTCAATGCTTAGAGTTGTTCAATATAATTTCAACCATCAAAACAAAAATTTTGGTTTATTTGAAATCGCACAAATTAATGATAAAAAAGGCACTGGTAGCCATCTTTCCATTTGTTTATGTGGAAAGAAGTTTGGTCAAGACCAAATGAATGGTGTTGGTTATAATTTTTATGATGTTAAGGGTATGTTTGAAAATATTCTCAAGATGTTTAACATTCAACCAAATCGTTTAAAATATGAAAGACTTAGCGATTCTAAAGAATTACATCCAAATAGAAGTGCCATTGTTAAATTGGATGGAAAAACACTCGCTGTATTCGGCGAAATTTATCCAACATTAAAGAATAAGTACGATTTAAATAAAGAAGAAGTTGTTCTTTTAGAGCTTGATTTAGGTTTACTTTTTAAGACAAAATCTGGTAATAATCATTTTGTTGAATTCAATAAATATCCAACAGTTTCTCGTGATTACGCCTTTGTTTTAAATGATGCTATTAAATATTCAGACATTAAGAATGAAATTAAAAAAGGAAATCCTTTAATTAGTGACATTCATATTTTTGATGTTTATAAAGGAGAACACCTTGATAAAAATAAGGTTTCTATCGCGATAAGTGTTCTTTTAGATGGCAAAGATCATACTTTAAAAGAAGAAGAGATTAATGCTACAGATCAAAAGATTAGAAGTATTATCAAAGAAAAATTTGATGGGAATATTAGATCATAATTATGAAAATTTATTTTAGTCAAGCTAAGGAACATGAAATCCTTGAATATAATTCGCTTCTTGAAGATTATGTTGATGGAACTGATACAACTTTAAAGGGCATTAATTCTGGAAACGGGAAAATAGAAGTAAATAAATTTGATCATTCATTAATTGTTAAAGTTAATGTTTTGTTTGATATTGATGTCGTTTCTAGTTACTCTGCTGAAGTTTTTAAAACTAAAATTAAAATCAAGGATGATTTATATTTTACCAATTCTAAATCTCTTGATTCAGATGAATTTATACTTATTAATGATGAAATTGATTTAGATTATTATATCTATTCACTCCTTATTACTTCTATCCCACTTAATATCCATAAACCAGGAGAGAATCTTCCAAAAGGCGATGGTTATCGTGTTTTATCAGAGGATGAATTCAAAAAAGAGAAAGAAGAAAGTGGTGGAAATGCTTTTGATGCTTTAAAAGATATAGACTTTGGGGATTAATTTACTTCAAATCAAAAAGTACCGATTTAATCGTTAAAAATTCATATAAGAATTTTTGCAAAAAGTATTGCAAAGATTCTTTTTTTTATTTAGAATATAAACACAAGTGGAAGAAAGTGGGAGAAAGTGTAAAAATGTTTCTTGGAAGCTATGATTATTCTCTAGATGATAAAGGCCGTCTTGTAATTCCTAGTAAATTTAGAAATGAGATTGGTGAAAAACTCTATCTCATGAAGGGATATGACGGATGTATTTCAATCTACAAAGAATCTGATTTCAATAATGCACTTCTAAAACTACAAAATCTTCAATTTGAAAGGGAGAAAGCCAGACTCCATCTTAGAGTCCTTCTTGAAACAGTAGTGGAATTAACGCTAGATAAATCAGGAAGAATTCAAATTCCAACCAAGACACTTCAAAAGTATTGTATTGGTAAAGCTGTTAAAATCATTGGTTTGCTTGATCATTTCGAAATTTGGGATAGTGAATCATGGGAAAAATACCGTGATGAACATGAAAAAGATTTCGAAAAGGATGCGGAAGACTTATTAAAAGATGAAAAGTAACGAGCATAAGCCTGTATTACTTAATGAAGTGATTGATGGTTTAAACATTAAAAAAGATGGCATTTATGTAGATTTAACCTTAGGAAGAGCTGGACATAGTTCAGAAATATTAAAAAAACTCGGACCTAAAGGGATGTTGATTGGGCTTGATCAAGATGAGGAAGCAATAGAAGCAAGCCAAGAGAGATTATCTAAGATTTCTTCAAATTTCAAAATTGTAAAAACAAATTTTGAAAATATAAGAGAAGTATTAGATGAACTCAATATTAAAGAAATTGATGGTGCATTATTTGATTTAGGAGTAAGTTCACCTCAATTTGATGAAGATTATCGAGGATTTTCATATCGATATGATGCTCCATTAGATATGAGAATGGATCTCAATCGTTCTTTGACAGCTAAAGAGATTGTAAATACCTATTCTTTAAACGAATTAAATCGTGTATTTAAAGAATATGGTGAGGATCGATATTCTTATCAGATAGCTAAAAATATTGTTCGTAAAAGAGAAATCAAGCCTATTGAGACAACTTTGGAACTTGTGGACATTATTAAAGCATCTAAACCTAAAAAAGAATTAGAGATTATCGGACACCCTGCAAAGCAAATATTCCAAGCATTAAGAATTGAAGTTAATGATGAACTTAATGTATTGAACAAAGCTTTAGAAGATGTGATTAAATCTTTGAAAATTGGCGGAAGAGTATGTGTCATATCTTTCCAATCATTAGAAGATAAGATAGTCAAAAATTTATATCGAAAATATTCTGTTATTGAAGGTAATAGAATTAACGATTATATAGATCCAAAAGATATTAAGACTCCTGATTATAAAGAAGTTAATAAGAAAGTAATTATAGCAGGGGAAGAAGAATTAGCTGATAACCATCGTGCAAAAAGCGCAAAATTAAGAATTTTAGAAAGACTAAAATAAGGAGAAATTTTATGAAAGACAAATTAGTTAGATATCATCACAAAGCTGGTTATTATATTTTTAAAAAAGTATGCATTGGTTGCTCAATTTTTGTTGTTTCATCAGTCTTAATTGCGTTGCCAATTAGTTTTGGTTTAAATATGGTTAAAGCAAATGAATCTGCAAAAACTGAAAAAGTAGAGACTAATCTAAACACAAATTATTTGCATTTTTAAATTAACTTATTAAATGTTTTTGAACATTAAATAATATCCTCCTTTTAAAAAGACGGGAAACCGTCTTTTTATATTACTTTTTTATTACTGAATATCTACTAAATATCGCCTATTTTATACATGTCATTTTGTAATATTTTTAATTGTAAATAAACCTGATTAATAATATAATTATTAATAGTTATGGAAAAAGAAATTGCAGCATTAGAGATAAGAAGTAAAACGATTACTCTTGTATTAGGAAATGTTCAGGATAACAAGGTGAACATTACCGATTGTGTCGTAAGACCACTCTCTGTCGCCTTAAAAGATGGCGAAGTTTTAGATAGTAGTAGTTTAACAAATGATATTAAAAACATGATGGTTATTGAAGATCATGAACATAATGTCAAAATCAATGTTAACGAAGTAGCCCTTGTTTTACCTCCATATGGCTTAGAGGTTTTTAATAGTCAAAAGCAGACAACAGTTGTTTCGCCAACATCAAAAATCGAGAAAATTGACATTTCCAACGATATTATGATGCTTAAAAAAGAAAAGATACCAAAGTCAAATTTATCGATTATTGATATTATTCCAAATTATTTTCTAATTGATGGCGACAAGAAATTCACAGAGCCACCAATTGGGGAAACAAGTAGTCAAATTCTTATTGATGCAAATATTTATGCATTAGAAACTAATTTAGTTCAAGATTTGATGGATGCTGTTGCTAAAGCTGGTGTTAAGATTCGTAGAAATGTTATTGCTCCTGTTGCTGCATCTCAATTATTTGCAAATTATAAATATTCGATTGTTACTTATGTTTTAGTCGATAGTGGAAGAAAAACTACGAGCTTATCATTCATTGGAAACAATGTTGTTTATTCTTCAAAATTCTTCTCTCTTGGCTGTGATGTTTTAGTTGATAGAGTTGCTGAAAGTTTTAACTTACTTAAAGCTGATGCAGAAGAATTGGTTAGTTTATATGGATACGACGATAGAAAATCAACTTTGGATCCTTCTATTTGCACTTCAACAATTAACGGGAAAGAAGTTAAATTCTATCAAGATGATTTAAATGCAATTGTTGTTAAATATTTCCAAGACTTTATTACACAATTCAATGATGTTTTAGCAGATATAACTTCGGAATATCGAGATATATTAACAAGTTTAAATTTAGTTTTCATCGGTGAAAACTTTAAGATTAATGGATTTAAGAATTATTTAAATAAGTTTATTACAAACTTTACTTGTAATTTCCCTGTTTTACCAAATGTTGGTATTCAAGATTCAAGTATAGTAAATTGTGCTGGCGCAATATTGCTTTCCTCAGTTTATAAAGGAACTTTGGAAGATGATATTAAAGGTCGTATCAATGAAATAACTCGTGAAAAAGAACACGATGTTTATAGTGAGACTAAGGATGAATTATAAGGAGGTTTTCTAAGATGAATGAAGATTTAGACAATTTTGAACCGGTTGCTAAAATAGCAGTAATTGGTGTTGGTGGCGCTGGTAATAACGCTGTCAATAGAATGATTGATGATAACATAGCTAATGTTTCATTTTATGTTGCAAATACCGATAAACAAGCATTATCACTTAGTAAAGCTCCAAATAGATTAATTCTTGGCGAAAACTTAACAAACGGGTTAGGTGCTGGCGGCGATCCTACAGTAGGCGCTAAAGCTGCAGAATCATCGATTGAAGAAATTAAACAAATTGTTGAAGGTTGCAACATGGTATTTATTGCTGCTGGTATGGGTGGTGGAACTGGAACAGGTGCTGCTCCTATTATTGCAAGAGCTGCAAAAGATGCTGGTGCTTTAACGATTGGTATTGTTACTCGTCCATTCACCTTTGAAGGCACTAAAAAGTTAGCTTTAAGTGTTGAAGGTCTTAATAATTTAAAAGCAAATTGTGATGCTTTAATTGTTGTAAGTAACGATAAACTTTTAATGGATGCTGGAAACTTGCCAGTTGGTCAAGCTTTTAGCGAATCTGATAAAGTTTTAGCTCAATCAGTTCAAACAGTTACAGATTTAATTTTAACCCCAGCTATTATTAACCTTGATTTTGCTGATGTTAAAAGAACATTAGAAGATTCAGGCATTGCTTTAATTGGATTTGGTACTGGTGAAGGTGAAAATAGAAGTGAAGATGCTGCCTTAAATGCTCTTAACTGTCCATTAATTGAACAACAAATTAGAGGAGCTAGGAAAGCAATTTGTCACATCACATGTGGTCCTCAAGTTTCTTTATTTGAATGTCAAGAAACAGTTCAAAATATCATTGAACAAAGCGGTGGTAGAATCGATCTTAAATTTGGTATTGCAATAAATGATCAATTATCAGATCAAATTTATGTTTCTATTATTGCCGGCGATTTTGATACTGATATTGATTTCTCAAATGTCCAAAAACTTGATCCATCAACACTTTTAAAGAAAGAAAAGAGTGTTGATAATACCCCATTATTTAATGAAGAAAATCATGATGATGAGAATGTTGGAGTTAATCCATCACAAAGTTTTGAAGAAGTCAAAGATGAAATTCCTAGCGATGATCAAGATATTATTCCAAATTTCTTGAGTGGAAAATAATTGATTTAAATTATTGAATTAAATATTATATTTAAAAGTAAAAGACAAGTTTTGTTTATAACTATTTTAGAGAGCGATTGTTGTGGTGAAAGATCAAATATAAGTAAACAAAATATCACTTTGAAAAGTTGTTAAAAAATAAATAAGTGATAGAAGGAATACCTTCTATAACTAAGGTGGTACCGCGTATATTACGTCCTTAGATTAATTTCTAAGGACGTTATTTTATTAAAAGGAGAGATGAATCATGGAACTTAAAGATAGTTTATTAATGGGTAAAAGTGGTTTTGAAATGAGAGGCAATCTAAACCAAAAAGAACCAATATTAGTAAAGAAATGGAAAGAAAATGATATTTATAATAAGATGCAAGAGGATAGAGATTTAGAAGAATATATTCTTCATGATGGTCCTCCATATGCAAATGGTGCAATGCATTGTGGACATATGTTAAATAGACTTTTAAAAGATTTTGTTGTTAGGTATAAAAACATGCAAGGCCATAAAACACCATTTGTTTTAGGGTGGGATACTCATGGTCTTCCAATTGAAAACCAAGTCACCAAAAATGGTGTTAATAGAAAAACTACCCCTCTTCCAGAATTTAGAGAGAAGTGTAAAGAATATGCTTTAAAACAAGTTGAAAATCAAAAAACTAGTATTCAAAGACTTGGTGTTTTAGGTGATTATGATCATCCATATTTAACTCTTCAAAAAGAATATGAAGCCGATGAAATCCATTGTTTTGCACTCATGGCACTTAAAGGTTTAATCTATAAAGGATTAAAACCTGTCTATTGGTCACCTTCAAGTGAATCAGCCCTTGCTGAAGCAGAAATTGAATATCATGATGTTAAAGCTTATACCGTTTATGTAGCTTTTAGTGTTAAGGATTCAAAAGGTCTTGTTCCAGAAGATACTAAATTTATTATTTGGACAACAACTCCATGGACTCTACCAGCAAATTTAGCAATTTGTGCACATCCAGATTTTGAATATGGATTATATGAAACAAATTTAGGAAAATTTGTTTTCTTAACGACATTAAAGGATAAAATTGTTGAACATATTGGTTTTACAAAATGTGATTTAGTCAAGACTTTTAAAGGAAAGGAACTTGATGGAATTGTTTGTAAACATCCTTTCTATGATAGAGATAGTTTAGTTATTAATGGCGATTATGTTACTGATAGTGATGGAACTGGTTTAGTTCATATTGCTCCAGGACATGGTGAAGACGATTATAATGTTTGCTTGAAATATGGAATTAAACCATATTGCCCAGTAGATGAGCATGGAAAAATGATGGAAGAATGCGGTCCTAGACTTGCAGGTCTTTTCTATGAAGATGCAAATGCCGTTGTTTTAGATATATTAAAAGAAAATAATGTTTTACTTAAAGAGGAAGATATTGTTCATAGTTATCCTCATGATTGGCGTACTCATAAACCAGTTATTTTTAGAGCTACTCCACAATGGTTCTGTTCAATTGATCCAATTAGACAAAAATTGTTAGATGAAATTGATAGAGTTCATTGGACACCTGATTGGGGTTGTCAAAGAATGAAGAATATGATTAAAGATCGTAATGATTGGTGTATTTCAAGACAAAGAGCTTGGGGTGTACCTCTTCCTATTATATATTGCGAAGATGGAACTCCAATTATTGAAAAAGAAGTCTTTGACCATATTGAATCTATTATTAGAAAAGAAGGCAGTAATGCATGGTATCTCAAGAGTGAACTTGAATTATTGCCAGAAGGATATAAAAACGAACACTCACCAAATGGTGTCTTTAAAAAAGAAAAAGATATTATGGATGTTTGGTTTGATAGTGGATCAAGTTTTGCTGGTGTCTTAAAAGAAAGAGGACAAAAATATCCAAGTGATCTTTATCTTGAAGGTAGTGATCAATATCGTGGATGGTTCAATTCATCACTTATTATTTCTGTTGCATGTTATGATAAAGCCCCATATGAAAATGTTGTCTCTCATGGCTATGTATTAGATGAACATTGGGAGAAAATGTCAAAATCAGCAGGTAATGGAATCGATCCAATCAAGATTGCAAATGTTTTTGGCGCAGATATTTTAAGACTTTGGGTAGCAACAACTGATTACCAACAAGATGTAAGGATTAGTGAAAATTTAGTAAAACAAAATGTTGAAGGTTATAGAAAAATTAGAAATACATTTAAATTTATGCTTTCCAATTTAATTGATGGAGCTGATAAACATTTTGAAGAAAAAGATAAGATTTCTTATGAAAAATTATCTCTAGTTGATAAATATATTGTCCAAAGATTACATGAAATGACTAATAATTTTATCGATAACTTCGATAAATTTAGTTTCAATGGTGCAATGAATGGATTATTTAAATTTGTTAGCGATGATTTATCATCATTCTATTTAGATATTACAAAAGATTCTTTATATTGCGATGGGAAAGATGGTTTAAGAAGAAAACAAATCCAAACTGTCTTTGCAGAATGTGTTAGTACTTTAATGAGATTATTGAATCCAATTCTTCCATTTACCATGGATGAAGTTAATCAAAACTTCTCATTAAAGACAAAGGAAAATGTTCAATTATATAGATATCCTGAAAAATCAAATGATCTAGATGTTGAATTAATCCAATCATTCCAAAAGAATGTTATTGCCTTAAGAAACGATGTTTTAAAAGCAATTGAAGAAAAAAGAAATGAAAACGTTATCCATTCATCTCAAGAAGCAATAGTTGAAATTGAGTTTACCAAGAATGAACTTAAGAAGTTCATGAATGAATTGGATATGAACACACTAAAGGAATCCTTCATTGTAAGCGATGTTAAATTTGTTGACAATTTATGTGAAGGCTATAATGGTGAAGTAGCTAAAGTATTAGTTAAACATCATGATGGAATTAAATGTGATAGATGTTGGAATTACTTTGATGAAAGTGAAATTGAAGAAATTGAAGGAGCTCATGTATGCAAGAGATGCCAACAAGTACTCAAGAAGTAAAAGAAGAAAATAAAGTTGAAACTTTAAAAACTAAAGGATTCATGAAATGGTTCTTTGAATCTTTTATTTGGCTTGCAGTCATTCTTTTTGCACTTGATATAATTACAAAATTTGTTGCTTATTATAATTTACCAGTTGGTAGTTCAGTTAAAGTTAGTGGCTTTGAATGGTTATTTCAATTTACTTTAACTTTTAATACAGGGGCTGCGTGGGGTGCTGGCGGAGACAAATTGGTAACGAGAATTATTCTTTGCTTTATTAGTTATGCAGCAGCTGCATTTATTATCTATTATTATGTTAAACATAGAAAAACATTAAATAAATTTGTTAAGGCAATTTTAATGATTGTATTAGCTGGGGATATGGGTAATTTAATCGATAGAACATTTTCTTTTATGCCTTTAAATACCATTTATTCAAAAGGTGTAGTTGATTTTATTGATATTACTCCATTAATCAAAGGATTTGGAATTTTTAATTTTGCTGATAGTTGTCTTTGCGTTGGTATAGCAATGCTTCTTGTGTACGAAATTGTTTTAATGTTTAAAGATAAAGACAAAAAAGAAGACGAGAAAAAGGAAGAAAATAAATAATGATTAAAACCTATAAGGTTGGACCAGAACATCATGATTTAAGAATTGATAGGTATCTAGCACTAATAGAGCCAAAGTTTTCACGTATGCATTTTAATAATCTTATTAAAGATGGTAATGTGACAGTAAATGAAAAAGTAATCTCGCCATCATATAAAATTAAATCCATGGATGAAATTGTTGTTAATTTTGCCGAGGAAGAATTTAATCCTGATGAAATCAAACCTTATAAATTTGATTTAGATATTATTTATGAAGATGATGATGTAATTGTCGTTAATAAACCTAAGGGTTTAGTTGTTCATCCAGGTGATGGTCATCATGATGATACATTAGTTAATGCATTAGTTTATGCTAATAAAGAATTATCGAATGTTAATGGTTTAGAAAGAGTTGGCATAGTCCATAGAATCGATAAAGATACTAGTGGATTACTCTTAGTTTGCAAGAATAATTATGCACATATGTTTATTGCAGAACAATTGCAAAATCATTCAATGCATCGCGAATATTATGCTTTAGTGATGGGAAGAATCGAAGAAGATAATGGGAAAATTAATGCTCCAATTGCTAGAGATAAAACAAATAGAATGAAAATGTGTGTTGATCCAATTAATGGAAGAAGTGCTGTAACCCATTTCACAGTAATTCAACGTTATGAAAAATACACTTTAATTGATTGTAAACTTGAAACTGGTAGAACTCATCAAATCAGAGTTCATATGGAATATATTAAGCATCCTGTTGTTGGCGATCCATTGTATGGTAAGAATAATTGCGGAATATATAATAATGGTCAATTACTCCATGCTTATAAATTAACTTTTGTTCATCCAACAACAAAAAAAGAGATGACTTTTGAAGCACCTCTTCCTGATTATTTTAAAGAAGTATTATCAATTATTAAATAAATCAATTCTTGTGATTTCTTCGTAGTTTTTAAAGTTTTGTTTGCAGAACTTTGAGAAATTTTCTAATCCATATTTTTCAATATATTTCTTAGATTTTTCAATATATTTCCTAGAAAATTCATTAACATTTTCTCCTGCACCAAATGGAATTTTCATGCCGATTTTTTTCGACATAAAATCCATTTCTTGTAAGAAATAATAACGAGCTATGCAACTAGCTAAAGCGACGCTTGGGAAATAAGATTCACCTTTTTCTTTAAATACTAAGCCATCTTCAATATGCTCTATGCCTTTTAAATGCTCGAAATAATTCTCTTTTGGAGTAAATTGATCAATATATAAATTTGTTACGTATGGAAAGCGGTTGTGCAATCTAGATAAAACATGGTTATGTAAAATACATTTAATTTTAACCATATTAAAACCACTCTTTGTTGCATTATTATATCTTTCATTACTTAATATTTTATATTCAAAATAGACTTTCTTTAGAAGTAGTGGAACTATTTCTAAGATTTTTTGATCAGTGAACTTTTTACTATCTTTAATATTGTATTCACCAATTAATTTCATTGTCTCATGGTCGCAATATGCTGCACAAACAACGATTGGTCCAAGAAAATCTCCAGTTCCAACTTCATCGCTTCCAATTTGTTGATCGACATCAATGTAAAAAGGAGATTCTTTTTGAACTTTTTCTTTCTTTGCAACAAATTGAGATTCGCTAGCATATTTTTTTGCAATCTCAAGAGCATTATCTCCTTGAATTGTAACTTTAAAATCAACTTTTTTCTTGTTTAAGAAAGCTGTAATTATGTTATTATCTGTTTTAATAACAAATAAAATATATCCAATATCTCTTTGGACTATATTATTTTTGTAATCTTCTTCGATTTGGTGAAGAGTTTTATCATTTATTTTTATCGTAATCATTGCCAATATTATATCATTAAATCGAGATTTATGCTAATATTGATTCATGAATTCGGTTAGGCAAATTTTAGAAATAGATAAGGTTTTAGAAAAGATTTATAGATACATAAAAACACCAAGAGGAAGATCAATTTTAGAAAATCTTGATGTTTATGATGATAAAGATAGATGCAAAGAGGAACTCTCTAAATTAAGCGAGATTATTTCGATTATTAATAAGTTTAATGATTTACCAATTAATAATCATATTAATATAGAAGATGAAATTAAAAATGCTAAAAAAGGTAGCATTTTAGACGAAAGAAAATTAAATGATGTTAAAGATGTTATTCTTTCTACTAAAGAAATTATCAAGTTTTATAACAAAATTGTTGATAAACCTACGTTATTATCGAATGATTTTGCAAAGTTGAAATTTGACGAGTCTTTATATACAAAAATAAATAATGTTATCACAGTTGATAATACAGTTTCTGATAATGCATCACCTAAATTAAGTAAAATTAGAAAAGATTTGTATAGAAGTGAAAGAGATCTTAAAACAACAATCAATAAATTATTAATCAAGAATAAGGATTTATTATCAGGTGATAATTATGTTTTGCGTGATGGTGTATTTGTTTTGCCTGTAAATTCATCATTTAAAGCTAGTGTAAGTGGTCTTGTACTTGATATTAGTGATAGTGGGCAGACAACATTTATTGAGCCTTTAGAAATTGTAAGTCTCGAAAATAATAGGCATGTATTGGAAATTCAAGAAAAAGAAGAAGTTAATCGCATTTTAAAAGAATTAACAAATTTGGTTATCAAGGATGAAAATATACTTATCACTAATGATAAAATAATTGGCTATCTTGATTTTTTAAGCTCTAAAGCTCATTTTTGCAAAGAAATTAGTGGTGTTGTTCCAATTCTTTTTGATAAACAAGAAGTTAAACTCTATGTTGCAAGACATCCTTTGCTAGATGCAAATAATGTTGTTGCAAATGATTTTGTTTTTGGTGGCGATAAAACTATGATGCTAATTAGTGGCCCTAATGCTGGTGGTAAAACCATCGCCTTAAAGACAGTAGCAATTTTATCTTACATGACTAAGATGGGTTTGCCAATTTCGGCTGGTGAAAATAGTGGTGTTGGATTCTTTAGGAAAATATATGTCGATATTGGTGATAGTCAATCCATTGAAAACAACCTTTCAACATTTAGTGCTCATATTTCGATATTATCAGTATTATTAAAGTATATATCTAGTAAAGATTTAGTAATTATTGATGAACTTGGTAATGGAACAGATCCAAAAGAGGGCGAAGCTTTAAGTATGGCTGTTGCAAAATTCTTGCTTGATAGAAAATGTTTAACAATGATTACATCGCATTATAATTTACTTAAACAATTTGGTTTAACAAATCCAAATGTTACAAGTGTATCATTCATTTTTAATGAAGAAAAAATAGAACCAACTTTTAGAATTATTTACGATGTTACTGGCAAAAGCTATGGCTTTAAAATTGCTAGAAAATATGGGTTAAACGATGCTGTTGTTAGTGATGCTGAAAAGATTTATGAACAAAATTATATTGATGACAACGATAGAAAATTGCAAATTTTAGAAGATAAAGAAAGATATATTCATGAGAAAAACGAACAATTGAACAAAAGAAAAAGAGAATTGGATCAATTGAATTCTGAATTAATCAAGAAAAATGATGCTTTAAAACTTAAAGAAGAGAGATTAAAAGAAAAGAAGATTGATGATTTTGATGAATATATGAATTCTAAAATAGATGAAATTGATGATATAGTTGAAGAATTTAAAACATCAAATAAAACAAAAAGTAAAGAATATATCGATAGAATTAATTCTTTAAGTTTAACTAAAAAAGTTGATGAAAAACTTAATGTTGGAGATTATGTAAGAATTAAATCTTTAGATATGGAAGGAAAAATTACTAGATTAGATGGTAAAAGACTCACTGTTGTTACACATGATGGATTAAGTTTAAACACGGATAAAGATAAATGCGAAAAAATCGCAACCCCAGTTACTTATAAACCAAAAGTTGGTAATATTGACCAAAATATTTTAGGAAAGAAAACTATTCCATTATCCATTAACTTAATTGGATACCATATTGATGAAGGTCTTAGTGCTCTTGATAAATATTTAAGTGATTGTTATGCAAGAGGATATAAGAGCGTAAAAATTATTCATGGTTATGGTAGTGGGCAATTAAGACAAGCTATTCATACACACCTGAAAAAATTTGATATAGTCAAATCTTTTAGACTTGGAGATGAAACTGATGGTGGGGCAGGTGCTACCACAATTGTTACATTAAAATGAACGAAAAATTATTAAATGAAATAAACCTTTTACCTACAAAACCCGGTTGTTATTTAATGCGTGACATTGATGACAATATTATTTACATTGGAAAAGCTAAAAATCTAAAGAATAGAGTTTCTCAATATTTTAATAGACCACATACAGGTAAAACAGCGGCAATGGTTTCGCATGTTAATCATTTTGAAATAATAATAACGAGAACTGAAAAAGAAGCATTTATTCTGGAGATGAATTTAATTCAAAAGCATCTACCTAGGTATAATATTTTACTTAAAGATGATAAACATTATCCATATATTGCAATACATAAAGTTCAAGATCCATATATTTCAATTGCAAGAAATATTAATGATAAAAAGTGCGATTATTTCGGGCCTTTTCCAGAATCTTCAAATGCGTATGAAATGATAAATATTCTTAATAAATTTTTCCCGTTAAGAAAATGTCATCATGTTCCTAAATCCCCATGTCTTTATTATCATTTAGGACAATGTTTGGCTCCATGTATTAATGAAATTTCTAAAGAAAAATATTCAAATATTATTGATGCGATTAAGCAATTCTTGAAAGGCAATAATAAGGATATTGTTGCTGAAGTAAAAAATAAAATTAAGAAAAGTAGTGATGAGCTAGATTTTGAAACTGCCGAAGAATATAAGAAGATTTTAGATAGTCTAAATCATATTAATGATCGACAAGACGTAGAATTAATTAATAATGATGACATCGATATTTTTGGGTATTTTATTCGTGAAGGTTATGTGTCCTTAGTAATTTTAATTATTAGAAAAGGCATTTTGATTGCTAAGAAAAATTATGTTTACGAATTAATTGGTGAAATTGATGATTTTTTGACAAATGTTATCTATCAATATTATCAACATAATTTAATTCCTAAAGAAATTGTTGTAGGTAATTCTCAAATTAAAGAATCTCTTGATTCAATCTTTGAAAATAAAGTCTCCGCTCCTACTAAGGGAAAATGTTTTGATTTAATTAATGTAGCCCAAGTAAATGCAAAAGAAGGACTTGATGAGCATTTTATGAGTGCTAGACTTGAAGATGATAAACTTAAAATTTTAGAAGAATTAGGAACATTATTAAAAATAAAAACGCCTTATAGAATTGAATTATTTGATAATTCTCATTTACAGGGCACGAATGCAATAGGTGCGATGGTGTGCTTTATAAATGGTGAACCTAATAAAAAAATGTATAGAAAATTTAATATAGAATCAGAGAATAAAAAAGATGATCTTTCAAGCATGAAAGAAGTTTTAACAAGAAGATATTCAAGACTAAAAGAAGAAAATCAATGTTTCCCCGATTTAATTTTGCTTGATGGTGGAATGGAGCAAATTGAAGTTGCAAAAGAAGTAATGTCAAAATTAGATGTAAAAATTAATTTAGCTGGTTTAGCAAAAAACGAAAAACATAGGACTAATTCGCTTATAAGTAGTGAAGGAGAAGTAATTGATTTAAGCAATAACAAGCCGTTATTTTTCATGTTAACAAGAATGCAAGATGAAGTACATAGGTACGCAATTTCTACACATATAAACAAAAGAAATAAATCGATGTTTGCTAGTGTTTTTGATAACATTCCAGGACTTGGCGATAAAAGAATTGAATGTTTAGTGAAAATATATCCTACTATTGGTGATTTAAAAAATGCAAGTTTAATTGAATTAGAACAAATTATTCCTAAAGAATCAGCTAAGACGTTATATAATAAATTAAGAGGGAACAAACATGAGTAAAAAGATTAAGGATCTATTTATTGACGGAATGTATGAAAACATAATTAACCAAAAAATTAATTATAAAGATGGAGAAGATGTTCTCTATTATATTTTAAGTTTAGAAGCCATTCATAAATATGAAGATGCTCTAGATGTTTATTATAAATACAGAGAAATAGTGGAAAATTGGGATTTAATTAGTAGTTCTAAGGCTTTATTGTATCTTTTAGCTTATTTTAAAAAGTTCGATTTAATTAATGATGAAATTGAATATTTTAAAGGATTGCCTTACGTTAACCAAAAAACCGAAGAATATCTAAATTCAATAAATGAATATGTTAATCAAGTAATCGAATATTTTAATCAAAGTGAGCCAAATAAAGAAACTAACATGAGTATGATTAAATCGATGCTTTGCAGTAGTAGCAAAGAGGAAAAGCTAGAGGCGATTAAACTTATATTAGATTTTGCTTCGCAAGGTGTTCGTTGCGATGAAATTGTTCTTAATTATTTAAATAGTATGACTGAATTTGATTCGGTCTATTCGATACTTTTAGAATATGCAATGTGTGGGGAAATAACAAAAAGAGTTACATTTAAAAAAGATGGAAAATATTATTGTATAGTACCAAACGAATATTCATCATATATAAAAACAATGGAAAATATTATTTCTGAGGAATTGAAATATATGAGTAGAACGATGAAAAATATAAGTGTATACAACTATGTTTCGATTTTATTTAGGCCAGCATTTATTTATTTGCTGCCTGAAAAAATAAATAAAGAAGAATTATTCTGTTTACTTGCTGCAATTGTTGAGGAATCATGCAGTATTTTTGGTATAGATCCAAAACAAGATAATTATTATCGAGAATTAAAATTTAATCCAAGAAATTTAAATAAATATAGGGCAATTGTTAAGACGGTAGAAAGTGAGTTTTAATGGTTAAAATAGCCGTGTTTTATTATTGTATTAGATTTTAATCTAATATATAATTTTACACGTACGCAAAAAAGCATAAGGAGAAGTTATTAAAATGGCTACAAAATTAATTGATAAAGGAAATGGTGTTTATGAGGTCGCGACTTCAGTCAATGGAAAAGATTGGAATGATGCTCAAGATAAAGCCGTTAAAAAATTAGCTGAAAATGTTCAAGTGAAAGGTTTTAGAAAAGGTAAAGCACCTTTAAGCCTTGCTAAAGAAAGAATGACTGCAGGCCAAATTTTTGAAGAAGCAATGAATATTGCTCTTCCAAAAATGTTTAGTGATGTTGTTGCCGAACATAAATTAAAAGTTTTTTATAGACCAGATGTTAGACCTACAAAAGTAAGTTCAAATGAACTTGAAGTTGTTTTTACAATTGTTACTTATCCAGAAGTTGAACTTGGAAAATATAAAGGAATCGATATTCCTCTTGAAAAAGCTAATGTTAGCGAAAGTGAAGTTAAAGTTGGACTTGATCATTTAAGAGAAGAAAATGCTGAATGGGTCTTGAAAAATGATGAACCAGCAGCTAAAGGGGATACAGTTGTTTTAGATTTTAAAGGTTATGTTGATGGTAAGGAATTTGATGGCGGAAGTGCTGATAATTACTCATTAGTTTTAGGCAGTGGTTCATTTATTCCTGGCTTCGAAGATCAGTTAGTTGGTGCAAAATCAGAATCAAAAGTCGATGTTAATGTTACTTTCCCAGAAAAATATGTTAAAGAATTGGCTGGTAAAAAAGCCAAATTTGTTTGTAAAGTCCACGAAATTAAGACAAAGAAATTCCCTGAAGTAGATGATGAATTTGCAAAAGGCTTAAATCTTCCAGGAGTTACTGACCTTAAGACATTAAAAGAACATGTTAAAGTTGACTTATTACACACAAAAGAAAATCAGGCTAAAGATAAACAATTCAATGATATCTTAAAAACCATTGTTGATAATGCAAAAGTTACTATTGCTCCACAAGTTATCGCTAGTGAAACAGAAGCTGTTAAGAATGATATGGTAAATCAAATTACTCAAAATGGCTTAAGTTATGAACAATACAAAGAAATTACAGGAATGAATGATGCTCAACTTGACGAACAATTTAAGACTCAAGCAGTTTCAAGGTTAACCCAATATTTAGTTTTAAATAAGATTGGGGAAGTCGAAAAATTAGTTGTGGCTCAAAATGAACTTGACGATTACTATGCAAATCTTGCAAATATGTATGGCATGAAAGTTGAAGAAGTTAAGAAAGCTTTAGGCGCCAACGAAGAAAGAATTAAACAACAATTAATTCAAGGCAAGATTGAAAGATTCATTATTGC
>CAVEUG010000041.1:0-7497 GCA_963618895.1 Slackia isoflavoniconvertens
GCATTAACTGGACATTTTTTATATGTTAGCAGTGGTTTTAAATTGCTTTGGATAGCAATTATTATAATTCCAATTATTTTTATATTGCTTTATGGTTTATGGTTAGTATTCCTTTTTGTTTGGGGCAAATTTTTTAATATGAAAAAGCCTATAACAAAATTTTCAAAATTTTATTACCACATTGTTTATGTAACTGATGCAACATTTATGAGAATAATTAATGTAGGTGTAAAACTAAAAAATTACGATAAAATGCCTGAAAATCATGATTATGTATTGGTTTGCAATCATATTTCAAATTTTGATCAAATGGTTTTAATATCTTGTTTAAAAAAGAAACATCAACCAATGGCTTGGATTACTAAGCCTGAAAATATGAAGTTCCCAATTGCTGGCCCATTTATCCATCACTCAGGTTTTATTCCAATCGACAGGAATAATCCAATTGAAGGAATGAAATCGATTAAAAAAGGTGTTGAATATTTAAATACACATCAATGTTCGATGGGAATTTGTCCAGAAGGAACTAGAAACAAAACCAATGAACAACTTTTAGAATTTCATCCTGGTTCATTTAAACTGGCGATGTGGGCAAAAGTTCCAATTGTAGTTGTGACTTTAAAAAATACAAAAAGCATTAAGAAAAGGGCTCCTTTTAAGCATACAACTGTTGAAGTAAATGTTGTTGATGTTATTAATCCTAAAGATTATGAAGGAAAAAGCACAACTGAAGTTTCTTTAAGAGCTAGGGAAGCAATTCTTAATGAATTAGAAAGGAAATAAGATTGTATGAATTATTTATTTTATAATGAATTAGCAGATAGTGGGAAAAACAAGGATGTAGTCGATAAGATTCAAGAAGAATTAAAAACCAGTTTAAATGGTGAAGTTGAATCGAAATCGGTAATTAATCTTGATGTTGATAAAGTAATTAAAGGTTTAAAGAAAAATGATAAAGTTGTTTTACTTGGTGGAGATGGAACTTTAAATCATTTTGTTAATAGTATTGATTTAGATAAAAAATTACCTTGTAAGTTTTATTTATATCCATATGGAACTGGTAATGATTTTTTGAATGATGTTAAAGAAAAACAAGATCCAGTAACACATCTAGTTGAATTAAACGAATATATTCAAGATCTTCCTGTTATTGAAGTTAAAGGTAAAACCTACAGATTCATTAATGGTATTGGCTATGGAGTTGATGGTGAATGCTGCAAAAAAGCTGATGAACTTAAAGCTCAAGGTAAAACTGATATCAATTATGGGAAAATCACTGTTGGATTAATTTTTAAAGGATATGTTGCCCCTAATGCCATTGTTAAAGTTGATGGAAAAGAAGTTGGAAAATTTAAAAAAGTTTACATTTCGGCTGCTATGAATGGTAAGTATTATGGCGGCGGAATGAAAGTTGCACCAGATCAAGTTAGAGGCTCAAAACTTATAACTTCGGTAGTTATTTATGGAACTGGAAAGATTGGTGTTATAACTATATTCCCAAATTTATTTAAAGGAACTCATGTTAAAGATAAGAAACATTGCTTTGTTGCTCAAGGAAAAGAAATTGAAGTTTCGTTTGATAGACCAACAGCTTTGCAAATTGATGGTGAAGTAGTTAGTGATGTCACAAGTTATAAAGCTTATATAAAATAAATATAAAATCGGTTTAGATTTCTAAGCCGATTTTTAATAGATAATTTTAATATTGTTATCTTTGAAATACTTAATAAATTCATCGTTAGGTTTTTTGTTGGTAATTATTATATCAATATCTTTTAAAGATGAAGTTTTGTTGATTCCTTTTTTATTGAATTTAGAATCATCTACAAGATAAATGCACGCATCAGAGTTTTTATTCATTATTTTTTTTGCTTCGGATTGATCGAGTGTAGATTCACTTACACCAAAATCAATATCTATTCCTGTTGAACTTAAAATTGAAAGATCTGCATGTAAATTATTCAAGACTGAATTTGTTATGGTTCCAAGCATACTATTTGAATTTGTTTGGATTATTCCGCCTGTCAAGATAACCTGATGTTTTGTGTTGTTCAAAATTTCATTTGCTATTTCAAAACCATTAGTTATGATTGTTAAATTCTTAAAATTGTTTAGATAATTAACAATTTGTAGAATTGTTGTAGAACTATCTAAAAATAAAGACATATTATCCTTTATGTAAGGTAATGTTTTTTGGCATAAATTTCTTTTTTCAATGATATTTGTTTCTCCTCTGTATTTTAAAGGAGTTTCTTTATTAAAAGTATTCTTTGAAAGATAAACTCCGCCAAAAGTTCTGACGACCAAACCTTTATTTTCTAAATTTGTTAAGTCTCTCCTTATGGTTGATGTTGAAGCAAACAAAATTTTTGATAATTCATTAACAGAAATACTATTTTGTTTTTTTAAAATTTTAATGATTTGGTCTTTTCTTTCAATGTTATACATAATTCTCCTTTGCTCATTTATGCTCAATTTAAGCATAATGTTTGCTCGTTTTTCAATATTCATTCAAATTCTAGCATATTTAAAGATATATTTATATAATTTAAACATGAAAGTTCTCTGTTTAGATATTGGTGCAAGTAGCGGTAGATTTATTGTTGTTGATTATGATAATTTGCATTTTATAACTGATGAAACATATCGTTTTTATAATGGTATGGAAAAAGGGCCTAATAATCATCTAATTTGGAATTTTACAAGATTGTTTGATGAGATTAAGAAAGGCTTAAAAATATCATTAACAAAATATAAAGATATTGTCTCTTTAGGTATCGATACATGGGGTGTCGATTATGGTATTTTAAACAAAGAAGGAAAATTAATTGATAATCCATGCGCTTACAGAGATTTTAGATGCGAAAAAGCAATGAATTCTTTATTAAATCGAGTTGAATATAAAGATATTTATTTAAAAAGCGGCATTCAAAAAATATCTTTCAACACCGTTTTTCAATTACATGATGATAAATTAAATTTTAGAGAAATAGATAAAATATTATTGATTCCAGATCTAATTGCTTATTTTTTGACAGGCAATAAATATATTGAGTTAACAAATTTGTCAACTACATCGTTATATAACCCAGTTAAAAAAGAAATTGACGATGAAATATTAAGTTATATCAACATTAATAAAAGTATTTTTCCTAAACTTATAGTTCCAGGAAAAGAAATTGGATATATAAAGGATGAAATAATAAAAGAATTAGGAATTTATAAAATAAAGGTTATTGCAACGGCGAGTCACGATTCTGCAAGTGCAATAGCTTCAATTCCTTTAAATAGAGAAACTTGTTATATAAGCAGTGGTACTTGGAGTTTGTTAGGTGTTGAACTAAAAGAACCAATAATTAATGCACTAAGTTATAAAAATAATTTCACAAATGAAATTGGATACAATCATTCAATTAGATTTCTTAAGAACATTATGGGATTATTCATAATTCAAGAATATAGGAAATCTTTAATTGATAGAGGGATTAATATTAGTTTTAAGGAAATGGCTGACCAGGCTAAAGAAGTTAAAAATAATGATGTTTTCATCGATATAAATGATCAAATATTTAATGAACCATTTGATATGGAAAACAAACTAAAAAAATATCTTAAATTAACGAACCAAAAAGATGACTTAAGTATTGGTGAAATGTGTTTAGCAATTTATGAATCAATGGCTTTTAAATATTTAGAAGAATTTAAAAAACTTGTTGATATAACAAAAATTAATTACAAAGAAATGTATATTGTTGGCGGTGGTTCAAATATAGCCTTGCTTAATCAACTTACAAGTAATGTTTTAAACATAAATGTTATTGAAGGAGAAAAAGAAGCGACTGTGTATGGAAATGCTTTAATTCAATTTATTTCTTTAAATCAATTTAATGATTTAAATGAGGCAAGATCAATATTGAAAAATAACCATTCATATAAGGTGTATAAACCACAGAATCATGACTTTTATATTAAAAAATATTTTAGGTATAAGGAAATTGTAGGGAGGAAATAACAATGAGAGATTTAAGAAAAGAATATGAATTAGCCAAGAAAGAATATTCAAAAATTGGAGTCGACACCGATAAAGCTCTTGAAGAATTATCGAAAATTAGAATTTCGATGCATTGTTGGCAAGGTGATGATGTTAGAGGATTTCTATTTAATCAAGAATTAAGTGGAGGCATTCAAGCAACAGGAAATTATCCTGGAAGAGCAAGAAACGTTAGCGAATTAAGGCAAGATATTGAAGAAGTTTTAAAACTTGTTCCTGGTAAATTTAAATTAAATTTACATGCAATTTATGCAGATACAAAAGAAAAGATTGATTTAGATCAAATTGAGCCTAAACATTTTGAAAGTTGGGTTGAATTTGCAAAGAAAAATTCTTTAGGCTTAGATTTTAATCCAACATGCTTTTCTCATCCAAAAGCCAATAGTGGATTTACATTATCTAGCAATGATGATGAAATAAGAAATTTTTGGGTTGAGCATTGTAAAAGAAGCAGAAAAATTGGCGAGTATTTTGGTAAGGAATTAGGTATACCTTGTGTTACAAATGTTTGGATTCCTGATGGCATGAAAGATACACCATATGATAGACTTTCTCCAAGAGTTAGACTTAAAAATAGTTTGGATGAAATCTTTGAAGAAAAAATTGACCAAAAATATAACATCGATTCTGTTGAATCAAAGTTGTTTGGAATTGGTGTTGAATCATACACAGTCGGAAGCAATGAATTTTATTTAGGATATGCTGTTAAAAATCAAACTGCCTTAACTTTGGATTCTGGTCATTTTCATCCAACTGAGGTTATAAGTGATAAAGTTAGTAGTGTTTTATTATATGTTCCTCATTTATTGCTGCATGTTTCGCGTCCTGTTAGATGGGATAGTGATCACGTTGTGCTTTTTGATGATGAATTAAATGAAATTGCAAGAAGTTTGGTTAGAAGCGGATTAATTGAAAAAACTTCAATCGGTCTTGATTACTTTGATGCATCTATTAATAGAATTGCTGCTTGGGTTGTTGGGATTAGATCTACTCAAAAAGCGTTATTGAAAGCTTTACTTGAACCTACAGCAAAGTTAAATCAAATCGAAAATGATATGAATTACACCGAAAGAATGGTTTTAACTGAAGAGATGAAAACTATGAATTTTGGTGCTGTATATGATTATTATTGTTTTATAAACAATATTCCAGTCGGTTTAGAATGTTTAAATGAAATTAATGAATATGAAAGAAATGTTCTTTCAAAAAGAGGTTAGTATTATATGAAAATTTTAGAAGCAAATTTTATCAAAGAATTTATCAAACTTTGTGATAATGGTTATAAAAAAGGTTGGCACGAAAGAAATGGTGGAAACCTTTCTTATAGAATTAAAGATGAAGAAGTCGAATTAATAAAAGAAGAATTAACCGATACAAATCCATACATGGATATTGGAACTACTGTTGGTGATTTAAAAAATGAATATTTTTTAGTTACTGGTAGTGGGCGTTATATGATGAATGTAAAAGAAGATCCAGAAAGCAATATATGTATTATTAAATTAGATGAAACTGGTTCTAAATTTAAGATTGTTTGGGGTTTGAAAAACGGAGGAAGACCAACAAGTGAACTCCCATCACATTTAATGAATTTAGAAGTAGTTAAAAGAAGAACTAATGGAAATTTTAGAATCGTTTATCATTGTCATGCGACAAATGTTATAGCTTTGACTTTTGTTTTGCCTTTAGAAGATAAAATCTTTACTAGAGAATTATGGGAGATGGCAACTGAATGCCCAGTTGTTTTCCCTGAAGGTGTCGGTGTGGTTAAGTGGATGGTTCCTGGTGGCAAAGATATTGCAATTGAAACTTCAAAATTAATGGAAAAATACAACGTTGCAATTTGGGCACATCATGGACTTTTTGTTACAGGTCCTGATTTTGATACAGCTTTTGGATTGGCTGATACAGTTGAAAAGAGTGCTGAAATTTTAGTTAAAGTTATTTCAATGAATGGTGGAGTTAAAAAGAGACAAACAATTACTACTCAAAACTTTGTTGATTTAGCTAAGGATTTCCACCTTACTCTAAATAAAGATGCATTAGATGTTTAGACTCTTTATTACTTAATGGGGTTTAAGATTTAACGGATTAAAATAACGAAATTAACCGGGGTTTATGAAAATCTCGGTTTTTTGATTTATTTAAGGGAATACTGTAACTCGATTATTTCATAATTATTAACTTTTTGATGTTTTTATTGATATAATTATAAAAATAAAACTAAGTTTTATTTTATTTTATTGACGAAATTTTATAGGAGTGAGTAATGAAAGCAATTAACTTAAAGTGTTTAGGTTTAATAAATCCTTTAGGAATTGACGAAAAATATCCAAGAATTACATGGAATATCGATTCTGGGCAACGTCAAATTGCTTTTGAAGTTATTTACTCAATTAATGATGGAATCAAAAGAACCAGCGGTAAAAAGATTTCGTCATCAATGTTTTATATCTTTGAAGACAATTTTAATAGTAGAGATAGAGTCACCTATTCTATAAAAGTTTTTGATAGTAATAATTCAAATGGAGCTGAAAGCGAAGAAGCTTATTTTGAGTTTGGGTTGCTTCATAAAGAAGATTTTTTAGGAAAGTTTGTTTCTGGCGATTATATAGTTAATAAAAAATACCGATATCCTGTTAGTTGTTTTAGAAAGAAATTTCTTTTAAATACTTTTAAAAAAGCCCGATTATATATAACGAGTTTAGGAAATTATGATGTCATTATTAACAAAAGAAAAGTTACTGGCGAAGTTTTAACACCTGGATATACTGACTATAAAAAAAGAGTTCAATATCAAACTTATGATGTAACTGAATATTTAAAAATCGGCAATAATGAAATTGAAATTGAAGTTTCTGATGGTTATTTTAGAGGATCCGTTGGCGATATTGGGAAAACGTATGTTTATGGAAGTGAAACTGCTATTTTCTTTCAATTAGAAGTTTTTGACGGCGAAAAAAAGGAAGTTATTGTTTCTGATGAGACTTTAGAGTTTTCTGATGATGGTGAATATTTATATGCTGATATTAAAGACGGGGAAATTGTCGACGCTAGCCAAGAACCAAGCTATGATGGAAAAGTAAAGGTTGTATCCTATAAAAATCATGTATGCTCATCAAATGGTTTATCTATTATTAGGCATGAATCTTATATTCCTAAAATATATAAAGTTGGCGAAAATCTTTATATGCTTGATTTTTTAAAAAATATAACTGGGTTTTTAAGTTTTAGATTTAATGGAATTGATGGCGATAATTTATTAATAAAATTGGGAATATCATTAAATGAAAGAGGACAGCTTGTTCAAAATGGTATTCAAAAAGTAAATTCAAAAAAATACAAACACAATGATTTTATTTTTAAAAATGGTTATGTTTTAAATTTAAAAGGAAATGATTTAAAAAAGGCATCTCCTTTGCAAATTATTAGATATAGAGCAAAAG
>CAVEUG010000042.1:0-8154 GCA_963618895.1 Slackia isoflavoniconvertens
GTATATACTATTTGGATTTAAAAAATCTTTATAATTTGTAGTGTTAATAAATTTGTTTTTTTCCATATTTTTATTATATGATAAATTTTAGAAAATTTAACTGCTTAAGCATAAAATCAAATTGTTTGATAAGTTTTGTATGCGAATGTTATTTAAAATAGCTTTAAATTTATAAGATTATTCTCCAAATAATTAAATCATAAGTAATCTTTATATAAACTAAAAACAACGATTGCAAGGGAGATATTTTATATTTTATAGTATAATATATTTACATGTTTTAAAGTTTATTTTAATTTAAATAGAGGTTGATGTATGGAAATTAGAAAAAGTACGAAAGATGATATTAATGAAATACTAAATATATATGACATCGCTAGAAAGTATATGATAACTAATGGGAACGCATCTCAATGGAATAAAGGTTATCCAAGTAAAGAAATAGTGGAACAAGATGTTAAAAATGGCAATAGTTATTTAATAATAGATAATAATGAAATTGTTGGAACTTTTGCTTTTATTATTGGTGAAGATAAAACATATAAAAAGATAATTAATGGAAAATGGCGAAAAGAAAATGCTTTGTATGGAACCATTCATAGATTAGCATCCAACTTAAAAATGAAAGGAATTGCTAAATTATGTTTTGATTATTGTTCTACTAAAATTGGTTATTTAAGAATTGACACACATAAAGATAATATATCGATGCAATCTGCAATTTTAAAATATGGTTTTAAGGAATGTGGAAATATATTTGTAAGAGATGGATCAATTAGAAATGCGTATGATTGGATAAATTAATTAGTCTTATTTATAAATTTTTAATATGTACGTTATAATGTACGAAAGGGGAATGATATAACAAATACAAATATAATTTTTTAAGAAAAAAATTAGATAGCACAATAGATAGTGTTATCAAATATAATGAGGTAATTAATGTTAGTACAAAAGATGGGAATACAGTTATTATTTCGGAAGAAGACTATGATAGCATGGTTGTTACTATTGAACTTTCTAGCAATCAGAAATTAAAACAAAAGTTACTTGATGACAAAAATACTAAAATTGAAGATTGTATAGATATTGATGAGGTCAAATGGTAATGTATAAAATTTATGTTACAAAAGATGCGGCAAATTTTTTTAAAACTTACGACCTCTCATTTTAAACAAAAATGTAAGCGTATTAATTGGAATTTTAAAAAATTATCCATATCAAAACCCACCTAGTTATGAAAAATTGATTGGTGACTTAAATGGATTGTATTCTAAATATATTTAAAACATCGATTGGAGTATGAAATCGATAAAAAATAATTTTATAAAAATCATTAGTGTTTGGTCTCATTATGATGAGAATTAATTTTCTTGCTTTCTATTTATAAAATATCCTCCAAGTACAAATAACAAACAATAAGCAACTGAAAGACCAATTACCATCAAAAGTCTATTATTTGTTGTTGTAAGCGATACTAAATCAGTTGAGAAGCTCCCAAACCAATAAGAACTAATTTTGGTGTCTTTTAATTTTAAAAGTGAATCAACCAAAGTAAAAGCTAAAGTTATTACAGATGGTCCAAGTATTGCTAATGCAATAGAAAAACCTGTCTTTTTAATAATGAGTGCTAAAGCAAAAATAAATGAAGAATAAGTAATACAATAAATAATTTGTCCTAAAATTAAACCAAGATAGTTGCCATCTTTATATGGTCCATTCAAAAAACCTAAACCAAGTAAATAATTAAATGTAAGTGTAGCAGCAAGCATAATAAGAGTTGCAATAATGCATACGATAAATTTTGCTAAATAAACTTTGTTTCGTGAAAATCCATGAGAATAAATATTCTTTATTGTTTGTTGTTCATAATCATAACAAGCAAATATTGCAACAAAAATGCCACAAATCATCGTAAAATTTGATGAACTAATTGCGTTAATCATAGTTTCTAAAGCTCCAGCTTTAGTCATAGTTATTCCTTCGACTTCGATATTAGAAAATAAAACAGTAATTACAACAGTTAATAAAGACATTAAAAATATAATTGCTGTACAAATATAAAAACTTTTAGCTTTAAAAAGTTTATAAAATTCAAATTTTAATAAGTTTTTCATCTTCCTAGCCTCTCAATAAAATAATCTTCAAAGTTGCTTTCTTGAAGTGTGATTTCATTAACTTCAATTCCTTTTTCAACTAATAATTTATTAATCTTTGCAGTTTCATTTAGATGATTCAATAGATATATTCCATCAGGCTTATTCTCTAAATTAATATCTTCAATTTCTTTTTTGAGAAGTTCATAGGAGTGATTGTTATCATTGGTATCTATTTTTACGAATTTTCTACAACGTTCGTTAAGTTCTTTTGCACTAATTTCCTCAATTAAGGAACCTTCCGAAATAATGCCATAATTAGTAACAATTTTTGCAAGTTCATCTAATAAGTGCGATGAAATTAAAAATGTTACTCCTTTATGATTTAAGTCAATTATTACATCTCTTATTTCTTTGATTCCAGCTGGATCAAGTCCATTAATTGGTTCGTCAAGAATTAATAATTCAGGATTTCCAAGTAGAGCGATAGCTATACCAAGTCTTTGTTTCATGCCAAGTGAAAATTGGCTAACTTTTTTTGCGCCTGTATCGGCTAGATTTACAAGTTTCAATAAATCATTAATACCTTTTATATCTGTTCCATATAATTTTGCAAAACGAACCATATTTTCATATGCAGTGCAGTTTTTATAAAGACCTGGTTCTTCTATTAAAGATCCAATTTTTCTTCTTTCTTCATCTAACTTTTTATTGCCATACAAAAATATTTCCCCATTTGTTGGTTTTGCAAGTCCTAAAATGAGTTTCATTAAGGTTGTTTTACCTGCACCATTTTTCCCAATAAGGCCATAAATATCGCCCTTTTTAACATGGATTGAAATATTATCTACAGCACGCTTTGTTTTGTATTGTTTAACTAGATTTTGAGTTTCTATAACATAATCCATAAATTTTCCTCTCGATAAAAATAGTTTATCATATTTGAATTTATATAAGTAAACAAACATTGACAAATTGTGTTATATTAAATACGTTAAAAAGAGGTTCTTAATTTATGAACAAATTTTTTGTGGGATTTTTATCTTGTGTTGTAGTTGCAGGATGTGCCATTGGTGGTGTATTTATTTTTAAAAAAATTCAAAATAATAGTGGAAATAATAATCAAGAGATTACTAGGTCATCTTATAAAATTATTTTTATTGTTGATGATAATGTTTATTCTACATTCGAAACAAAGGGAAATGAAAAAATTACAATGCCTGAAGAGCCAACAAAAGAAAACTATATCTTTAATGGGTGGTTTTTAGATAAAGATGTGTGGAATGAATTAATTTTGGAAGATTCTTTTATAAATAAAGCATTAACTGAAGATATAAACGTTTACGCTAAATGGGTTGAAGATATTTTTGTCGAAAAAGAACAGCCTGAACTTAGCGAAGAGTCAAAAGAACTTATAAAAGCTTATAACGAAGATCCAAACGAAGAAAATTACCTTCTACTTAGAGATAGTGTTATCAAAAATTATAATGCTGTTCTTGTACATAAAGAGACAAAGTTAGCAGAACTAAAAGAAGAAACTTTAGGAAAACCCAATGGAGAAGCTATAGTTGCCGAAATGGATGAAATTGTTCAAGATATGTATATTACTTATTGGGAACATATTAATAGTAGCATGTTAAGATTTACCGATAAAAGATTATTACATTGGAAAACTGCAAATGCTTATCAATATGATTACATTCCAGTTATGGGCGCAGGTTTAACTGTGGAGATTAAAAGAACAACCATAACAAATGAAGAGTATAAAGAATTTATAGATGAAACAAGTTATAAAGCGCCAACTAACTGGATAAATAATAGTTATAAGAGTGGTGAAGATGATTATCCAGTTAATTATGTTTCTTATGATGATTGTCTTGAATATTGCAATTGGTTAACTAAAAAAGATGGCACAAATTCTTATAGACTACCTAGCGAAAGTGAATGGGAATTAGCAGCTGGGCATATGCCAAAAGATGCAGATTTCAACGCTGACAATATTAATTCTGGTAGAACATCTGTTTATGAATATGATGGAATTACTAGGGGTGCTCATGGAGCAATTGATTTTTGGGGTAATGTTTGGGAATGGACAAATACATTAAAAAATGAAAACATGGCACAAGTTAAGGGAGGAAGTTATAAATCTGATCGAACGGATTGCAGAACTGAAAATAGAAAAGAAGCACGCGATGTTTCTGATGCTTTTGATGATGTTGGATTCAGGATTATTAGACTCAAAAATGGGATTGAGCCAGCACAAAATGTTGAACTTGCAACTCTCCAACCCCCAACTGTAGACGCTATTTTAAAAGATACAAATTCAATTGTTCTCACTTGGAATGAAATTATCAAAGACAATAAATTATTTGATAACGAAAAAATTATTTATCAAATTTTCGAATATGACACCGAAACAAATAATTTTAAAATGTTAGATAGCACAAATGAAATATCATATGTTGTCAAAAATGTTGAAAATCCAAAACAATTTAAATATGTTGTCCAAGCAATATCATATGTAGAATTTTCAGATAATGTATCGGTTGATTTTGCAGTGGGTGTTTAATAAAAATATTTTGTATAAAAGATTTTTTTATAATTCTATTTATTATAGAATATAGCAAGGAAGGGAGAAAATTTATGAAAACAGCTATTAAGGTATTTGAAATAATCGCTTTAGTTATTGCATCTTTATGTAGTGTCCTTTGCTTAGTTTTAATTATTTGCATTGCTGCTGGTAGTGCAGAAGTTGTTAAACAATTTGAAGGTGCTGGGTTGACTGTTGGAGTTGCCATTGCATATTATGTGGTAATTCTTATTTGCGAAGTTTTAAGAATAGTTCTTACAGTATTTTCTATCAAGAAAATTAATAAACCAATCGATAAAAAACCAATCGCTCTTGGTGTTTTAAACATTTTCTTTGGAAGCTTCATTGGCGGAATTTTACTTTTGTGTTTAAATCCAGATAATGCTTAATATTTTAAATTGATAATCAAAAAATCGCTGTTAATTCGGCGATTTTTTTATAGACTTGATTAACCATCATATATCTAAGAATAAAAGTCTTGAGTGGAAATATCTTTTATAACTACAAAGCGAAACTTAAGGCTGGTGTCATGATATAGAGGTCGAAAGAAGCATGCAACTAATAATCTAGTATAAAAAAATGAACTTGATATAAGGCGAACAATTAATTGCTCATTCAAGTGCAATTTATAAAGCATTTTTAAATTCATAATTAAAGAAAAGATTTTATAAATTGCATTGAGTGCTTTTTAAGTAAACGACATAGTATGTTTCTTTAAACTACTCATATTGCATGATAGACAGATATAGAAGATGTAAGAGTTGAGATTTAATAGTTTTCACTTTATGCCATTATTAAGGATATTATCGTTTTGATTTATAGAGTTATAGTTTCAATTTTTTGATATAATTAAAAAGATTTATGAAAGAAAGAAAAAACGCATTAAAAATGAAAGATATTAATTCTCCAAATGATATAAAAGGATTATCAATATTAGAATTAAAAAATTTATCTTTTGATATTAGGAAATTCATAATTGAAAAATGTTCGATCAATGGTGGACATTTATCAAGTAATTTGGGCTTGGTTGAATTAGAACTTGCTTTATATTATTTTTTTGATGCACCAAAAGATAAAATATTTTTTGATGTTGGGCATCAATGCTATACAGAAAAAATTTTGACTGGAAGAAAACTTGAAAAATTAAGAAAAAAAGATGGTGATGATGGATTCTTAAATATGAAGGAATCTAAATATGATGTTTTTGAAGCTGGTCATTCTTCTACATCTGTTGGTACCGCTTTAGGCTATGCTTATGCTAGAGATATCACGAATGAGAAATATAAGATTATATCCGTAATTGGCGATGCATCTTTTTCTAATGGAGTCGTTTTTGAAGCAATTAATAATTTATATAATTACAAGAAGCAATTTTTAATTATCGTTAACGATAATGAAATGGCAATAGCAAAAACTGTTGGTGGTTTTTCAAATTTTTTAAAAGATGCGAGCTGCAACGCTTTGAACAATTTTAATTTAAGATATGTTGGTCCTATCGATGGAAATAATATTGATGAATTGCTTAAAACTTTTGACAATATAAAAGATTTAAATGAGCCTATACTTTTGCATATAAAGACAAAAAAAGGAAAAGGATATTCATTTAGTGAAGAAGATCGTGTTGGAAAATTTCATTATATAAAACCATTTAATATTGAAAGTGGCAATGTAATAGAACAAATTGATAATAATAAAATTTCTTTTTCTAATTTATTTAGCGACTTATTGGACCGAGAAATGTATAAAAATGATAGATTAGTTGCGATCACACCTGCAACAAGTTTAGGAAGTAATATCACTAAATTATTTTTAAATCATAAAGAAAGATGTTTTGATGTTGGAATCAATGAGGAACATGCTTTACTTTTTGCTAATGGTTTGGCTTTATCTAAACAAATCCACCCTTATATTTTTATTTATTCAACATTTTTGCAAAGAGCTTACGATGAATTAATTCATGATATAGGAAGAATGAACACTAATGTTACAATTTTGGTTGATAGAATTGGAATGGTTGGCGAAGATGGAAGCTCTCATCAAGGGATTTATGATTTAAGTTTTTTAATGAATATCCCAAATTTAACAATTTGTTCAGCTTCGAATTACGAAGAAACAGTCGAGCTTTTTAAATTTAGTTTAAATTTCAATAAACCACTAATTATTAGATATCCAAATTCATTATGTGAAGATAAGCATAGTTTAAATTTAGAAAATGCAAAATCAATCATTCCATTTGCATGGAAGAAGGTAAAATCTTCCGTTTCTAAAGATAGATGTTTAATAAGTTACGGTCCACATTTAAATGAATTGAAAGACTTAATAGAGAAAGAATATATTGATGTTGAACTTATTAATGCTTTATTTTTGAAACCAATTAATTTTGAATTTTTAACAGAATTTTTAGATTATAAAGAGATTATAATTTATGACCCTTATTCTGTTAAAAGTGGTTTCAGCATGCATTTAGAGAGTGCTCTTATAGAATTAGGATTTAAGAATAATATTAAAATTATTTCGATTGACGATAAGTACATAGAAAAAGATACTATTTTAGGTCAAGAAATCGATAATAAGGTTGATGTTAATTATGTTTTAAATTATTTGAAGGGAAATTATGAAAATTAATGTTTTTGAGCCTATTGGAATATGCGATGGCGTTAAACGCGCTCTTTCAAAAGTAATGGAAATCAAAATAGCCAATGCAAATAAAAATATTTATCTTTTTGGGCCAATTATTCACAATGAAAAAGTCGTCGATTTATTCAAATCCTTCAATATTAATATTGTTGACCTTAAAGGTTTAAATTTAGAAACTAGAAAGACGATTATTTCTTCGTATTCAAATGATGATGTCGTTATTTTTCAAGCACATGGAACAATTGAGTTATACAAAGAAATTTTAAATAAAAATGGCGTTAAATATTATGATCTAATTTGCCCTATTATCGAAGCAAACAAAAAGTTAATTTATAACTCGATTAAAAAAGAAAATAGAGAAGTTGTTTTCGTTGGAAAAGAGAATCACGAAGAAACTGTTTGTATTATGGATACTTGTTCTAATAATTTATTTTTTTATGACACAAAAAAAGGATTTAAAAACAATCAAGAACCAAAAAGTGATGATGTTGATGTTTATTTTCAAACTTCATTATCTATCGAAGATTATGATTATTTTTCAAATTTTTTTAAAGAAAAATATAAAAATGCTTCCATTAAAGGGAATATTTGCAAAAAGATTCGAGAGCGTCAAGAAAAAATCATCAATGATAATCTCACAAACCCAGATGTTGTAATTATTGTCGGAAGTGAAACTAGCAGCAACACAAATGAACTTTATGGCATTGCATCTAGAAAATACGGAAATGCGTTTATTAAAATAATAAATAGCGTTAATGATATTAAAAATTTTGATTTTAGAAACATTAAAGAGATTAATGTATTAAGCGGAACTAGTGCACTTGATGAAAC
>CAVEUG010000043.1:0-5754 GCA_963618895.1 Slackia isoflavoniconvertens
TTCTTGATCTAAACCCATCTCTTTAGATAAATTTTCGCATGTAAAAACCTTTTTATTTGTCTTTTCCAAAATCCTTAAAACTTTACAAGCATTCGTTTTATTTGGTTTCATAAATAAAATATAAATCAAAAACAAAATAAAAACAAATTACTTATCATTTTCTTCTAAAATTCCAAGTATTTCATAATATCTTGTTTCCAAATTAGATTTTTCTTCATTTAAATCTGCGTATTCATCATATTTAGTTGATGGATCGCTAAACTTTTCATCTATAACATCCAAACTTAATTCGATATCAGCCATCTCATCTTGCAGTTTTTGAATGGCATTATTAGATAATTTTTCTTTCTTTTTTTCAGGAAGTTTTTCTTTAACTAAGTTCTTCTCTAATTCTTTTAAATCAATATGGTCTTGCACTCTATTCATGGCATCAAGTTTTAATTTTAAATCATCATAATTACCCTCAACTAATAAAGCTTGAGTTGGGGTTAAATATAGCGTTTCATTAGCAAGTTCGTTTATGAAATAACGATCGTGAGAAACAAAAATAATACAACCATCATAATTTCTTAAAGCTTTGATTAAACATTCTTTAGTTATCATATCAAGATGGTTTGTAGGTTCATCAAGAACCAATACTTCATAGCTACTCATAGTTAATGCACACAAAATAAGACGCATTTTTTCGCCATTGCTCATCAATCCTGTTGATTTAAATATGTCATCGCCTTTAAATAAAAATTTTCCTAAATTCCCCCTTAATTCTTTATCTAATTTATTTGGAAATTTTTCTCTTAAATATTCGATAGCATCAGTATTTTTTTCAAATGTATAATCATTTTGTTTAATATAACCGACTCGAATGCCTCTTAATGGTTTTATTGAACCTTTATAGAGTTCGATATCACCAACAATAGATTTAACCAGTGTAGTTTTACCTATTCCATTATCGCCAACAATTGCCAATCTATCTTGACCATATAAAACAAATGAAAATTCAGGACATAAAGGTTTATCATATCCGACAACAACATTAGAAAATTTTAAAACTTGCTTGTTTGCTAAAACGCTACCCTCAATTTTAAAATTAATATTTCTATTTTCCTCTTTAGGAACTTCGGTTCTATTTGCTTCAAGTTTAGCAAGTTTTTTCTCTCTATCATGCGCTCTACTCGCAAACCTTGGTTTAGGCATATAAAACTCAATAAATCTTTTATATTTTTCAATTTGTCTTTCTTCTTTAATAGATTGTTTTAGCAAAGATTCGTAATTTTGTTTTTTTGTTATTAAATAATTGTCATACCCCATGTTATATGCAGTTAATTTATGACTTTCAAGTTCTAAAATTTTAGTAGCTAAGGAATTTAAAAAGTAACGATCGTGTGATATAAAAAAGATTGTTCCTTCATAATTTTTAAGAAAGCCTTCTAACCACTCGATAGTTGAAACATCAATATGATTAGTAGGTTCATCAAGAAGTAAAATATCATATTTAAAAAGCAATATTTTTATGAAAGCGATTTTCATTCTCTCCCCACCACTTAAAGATGAAATTTTTCTATCAAGATAAGATAAATCAAAATTAAATTTACAAAGATATTCTTTTATTTCATTTTTATATGTATACCCTCTTTCTTTTTCAAAATCTTGCAATAAATTATTGTATTTTTCTAATATCTTGTCATTTGTTGAATCTCGTTTAATTTGCTCCCCTAATTCTTCAATCTGACTTTCCATTTTTATTTGTTTTTCAAAAGCTAATAACAATTCTTGTTCAACTGTATGATTAATATCTGAAATACAATTTTGATCTAAATATCCAATAGAACTTCCCTTTAAAATAGAAATTTCACCTACTTTATCTTCTTTAGGCACAAGCGTTGGCTCTTCAATACCTAGAATGAGTTTAAAAAGAGTTGTTTTACCAGCGCCATTATTCCCTATTAAAGCAACCTTTTCGCCTTTGTTCACAGTAAAAGAAACATGATCCAAAATCAAGGTGCTTGAATAATACTTTGTTACGTTGTTAAAAGTAATTACAGACATAACTAAAAGAATAAATAATTGATTCATTAAAAACAAGTGTGAATTACATATGTTTTTCAAATATGAATTAAAAAAATCACGAATAATTCATAAATAAATCACTCGTGAAATTTTAGTTAAATTTTATATATATTTCTACTTATTTTAATTTTGGTCCTGCTTCAACAAGATCTTTACCTTCTTTAGTAGATTCATATTTAACAAAGTTCTTTTGGAAGCGTTCCGCAAGATCAATTGCTTTAGTTTCCCAAACTTTCGAATCAGCATATGTATCTCTTGGGTCTAAAATATGCGTATCAACACCATCTAAAGTAGTTGGAATTTCAAAATCAAAAATAGGAAGTTTTTTAGTCTGAGCCTTTAAAATTGAACCATTTAAAATTGCATCAATAATTCCTCTTGTATCTTTAATTGAAATACGTTTTCCGCTGCCATTCCATCCAGTATTAACAAGATAAGCTTTCGCACCACTCTTTTGCATTTTCTTTACTAATTCTTCAGCATATTTAGTTGGAGGTAATTCAAGGAATGCTTGACCAAAACATGCGCTAAATGTAGGTGTTGGTTCGGTAATTCCTCTTTCAGTACCTGCTAATTTTGCAGTAAATCCACTTAAGAAATAATACTTGGTTTGTTCAGGAGTTAAAATTGAAACTGGAGGCAAAACACCAAATGCATCTGCTGACAAGAAAATAACATTCTTAGCTGCTGGACCATGTGAAATAGGTTTTACAATATTTTCAATGTGATCAATTGGATACGAAACACGGGTATTTTCGGTAACTGATTTATCATTGAAATCAATCTTACCATTCTTATTAACAGTAACGTTTTCAAGCAATGCATCTCTTCTAATTGCATTATAAATATCTGGTTCGCTATCTTTATCAAGGTTGATAACTTTTGCATAACAACCCCCTTCAAAATTGAATACACCATTATCATCCCATCCATGTTCATCATCACCAATTAATAAACGTTTTGGATCGGTTGAAAGTGTTGTTTTTCCAGTTCCTGATAAACCAAAGAAAATAGCTGTATTTTCACCATTTAAATCAGTATTTGCGGAACAATGCATTGAAGCGATACCTTTTAATGGTAAGAAGTAGTTCATCATTGAGAACATACCTTTCTTCATCTCGCCACCATACCATGTATTAACAATAACTTGTTCTTTTGTAGTAATGTTAAACATAATGCAAGTTTCACTATTTAAACCTAATTCTTTATAGTTTGTAACCTTAGCTTTACTTGCGTTATAAACAACAAAATCTGGTTTAAAATTCTTCAACTCTTCTTCTGTTGGCCTAATAAACATATTTTTAACAAAATGAGCTTGCCATGCAACTTCAACAATAAATCTAACAGCCATTCTTGTATCTTTATTAGCGCCACAATAACCATCCACAACAAAAAGTCTCTTATTTGATAATTCTCTTTGAGCTAAAGCTTTAACAGAATCCCAAGCTTCTTTACTTGCTCTATGGTTATCATTTTTATAACCTTCGCTTGTCCACCAAACTGTGTTTTCTGAATTTTCATCAACAACGATATATTTATCCTTAGGTGATCTTCCAGTATAAACACCGGTCATAACATTAACTGCACCAAGTTCTGTTAATTGGCCTTTTTCATATCCAGTTAATTCTTCCTTCATTTCTTCTTCGAATAATTGTTCATAAGAAGGATTATAAACAACTTCTTTTGTACCTGTAATTCCGTACAAAGTTAAATCTAATGAATTCATATAATTCATCCTCCTGTCCTGCCGTTAATAATTCTATACTTTTTTACAAAAATAAAAATAATTTTGCTTCTAAAAAAATTAGAATTTTTAAATCATTAAATTTCTTTTTTCTAAAAGCTTTATTCTTTTTGTAAATGATAATTTTTAATATATCTACTAAATGTAGAAATAAAAAGTCAAATGTAATTTGCAATAAATCCGAATAATAAAGATAATATAGAGGTTATTAATTAACGGAGGGAATTTTTATTTATGAAAAATTTGTCAATTTTTATTGATTCTACAGGAGATTTAGATTCAGAACTTCGTAAGAAATACGACATTGATTATTGTGAAATGAGTTTTTCTTTTAAAGATAAAGAAATTATTGCATCTTTAGATTGGGATCAAGGATATGATCCTCATAGTTTCTATGATATCATGCGTTCGGGAGAAAAAATCTTCACTTCTCAAGTTACAAGAGGTGAATTTGAAAAGAAATTCAGTGCAACTTTAGAAAAAGGGAACGATATTTTATATATAGCTTGTTCATCAGCACTTTCAAAATCTGTTGATATGGGTAAAACAGTTGCTGAAGAATTAAGCAAAAAATATAAGGATAACAAAATTGTTGTTATTGACTCATTAATTTCAGGATATCCTCAAGGTGATATGGCAATTAGAGCAAGAGAAATGTATAAAGAGGGAAAAAGTTTAGAAGAAATTACATCTTGGTTAGAAGATAACAAATTAAGATATAACCAATGGGCTGCTGTTGATAATTTAAATTATCTTAAAAGAGCGGGTCGTGTTAAAGCATCAAGCGCGTTCTTTGGCAATTTATTTGGTGTTAAACCAATTGTTATCTCAGATATTAATGGTGCAAACTACGCTATTGAAAAAGTAAAAGGTAGAAAGCAATCATTAATTAATATTGTAGAACAAGCTATTAGAACTGCAGAAAATATTGAAAATCAAACAATTTATATTGCCCATTCAGATGATCTTGAAGGAGCAGAATTCTGCAAAACTGAACTATTAAAAAGAGTTAAACCAAAAGCAGTCCACTTAGGAATACTTGGACCTATCATTGGTGCATCAACAGGTCCAGGAACTATCGCAGTTTATTCCTTCGGCGAAAAAGTTACCGTTGCAGGTAAATAAAATGAACACCATCGATGGAAAAACTTACGAAGCTATAGTTCTTAATGGTTTTAAAGACCTTAAAAGTCATTACCAAACCGTAAACGAATTAAATGTATTTCCAGTCCCTGACGGAGATACAGGAACCAATATATGTGCCACTCTTGATGGCGGTATAAAAGCTATAAAGAAAGCTAATAAAGCTAATCTTGGCGATGTTGCAACTAAATGCTCTGAAGGAATGCTTTTAGGTGCAAGAGGTAATTCTGGTGTTATCACTTCTCAGTTCTTTGCTGGTATATCAGATGCTTTAAAGGGTCTTAAAAAAGCAAACGTAAAACAATTTGCTTCTGCCCTCAAAAATGGAACACGTGTTGCTTATAAAGCCGTACCAAATCCTGTTGAAGGAACAATCTTAACAGTTGCTAGAGAAGGAACTGATTATGTAAACGATCACATTAATAAAATTCAAGATTTCGAGACACTTTTTAAGATACTACTTGAAGAAATGAAAAAATCATTAGATAAAACACCTGATTTACTCCCTGTTTTAAAAGAAGCTGGAGTTATTGACTCTGGAGGTGCTGGACTTTTATATATCATTGAAGGTATGTGCAAAAAGATAATGGGTGAAGATGTAGCAGATACAATCTTTAATGGCCCAACCACTAACGTAGATGTTGACAATACCGAAATTTTTAATGAAGACTCAAAATTAGATTATGGATATTGTACTGAATTTATTTTACAACTTTTAAAATCTAAAAAAGATCCTGAAAAAGTTGATCTTCAATCTTTTATTGATTACTTCTCAACAATAGGAGATTCGATTGTTGCAA
>CAVEUG010000044.1:0-9691 GCA_963618895.1 Slackia isoflavoniconvertens
TATCGCAAAACGGAGGGTTAAAGTCAATAGTTTTTAATGTAATTCATTCTTATATCTCATCTTCGGAAGTTAGAAAAATACTAAAATATTGAAAAAATCTCAAAAAATCGCCATTTTTATTCAAAATATTGTGATTTTTGAGACTTTTTTGACATTAAAAATTAGCAAAAACAGTACACATGTTAAACAATAATTAATTTATTTTTGTTTCGAATATGTAATTGTTTTGATAAAAGTTGAATTTGATATGTATTGGAATAACAAATCATTGAAATTCATCTTTTTAAAAGCTTTTATAGCGTTTGTTGAAACATCCCCGGCCATCCAATCTCCTGTTGGCAATTTTATGTAACTTGTTGATCTTAATAAATCAAATAATTCATCGGCTGTTATTCCTTTTAAATATTTTGTTTCTAATAATTTTACAATTGTTAATGCGACAAAACAGACAAGAAAATGGGCGTGTATATGTTCGGCTTTTCTAACATGTATTGGTCTTGTTTTCAGCTCTGTTTTCATTTGTCTAAAACAATCTTCAATTTCCCATCTGTTTTTTGCAATATTAATTATTGACATAACATCTTCATCAAAAAGATCTGTAATAATTGCTCCATATCCAGCGTATTTGATTTCTTTTTCGATTAATTCTTCATCCAATAATAAAGTAGAATTTTTGACAACAATTTCTCCATTTTCATCATAAACAACTTTTTTAATATATTGCTTGCCATCGCTAGAAGAAATTTTATCGAATTTACTTGGATTTTTGATTATATCTAATGCTTTTTGCTTCCTTTCTTCAATTTTATTCAACATGAATGTTCTTCTTTTTTCGTCAAAAATGAAAATATACATCGTATCAATTTCAACTTTCTTCTTTTTATCTTTTCTTGTTGAATATTCACATGGTATTAAAGAGTCTTTTTTGATTTTTTTAACTTTATATTTCCGGTTGTCACCTAAAGATTGCCAATTTTTATCATCAAATAATTCATTTTTTGTAAGGTCACCAAGTTGTTTAACGCTTTGAGAAAAAATATAATGATTTCGATTAGTAACTAAATAATGCTTTATTGCTGCAGAGTTTAAACCAGCATCTGTGCACATGATATAATTGTCGCCTTCTAAATCTGCTTCTAGTTTTTTCCATTCTGGAAGAAGTTGTTTCTTTTCGTTGATATTTCCGCGATAAGAAGAAAATTTAATTGGGATTCCGTTTGTATCCATGAAAAGCCCAAATGAAGTAATTGGATCTGGGCGATGATTTTTTTCGACACCATAAGCGCAAAGTTCGGTTTCTTCCTCTATTTCATAGTAAAAATTGGTTACATCGTAATAAATAACTTTGTTTGATGGAGGCAAAATTGCTTTACTTTTCTTATATAGATAGCTTTGCAATTTTTCTTTGCAATCATAAAACCTATCTAAAGAATCGTAAATATCATCTAATGATAAATCAAATTTTTCAGCGAAGTATTCGGTATTTTTTGAATTTTTCAATTTTGATCCCGGAATTATGGCTCTACAATAAACTTGAAATTTCATAGCATCATTTAAAGAATATTTTATTTTCAGATTATTGTTATTTTTGTAATGATAAAAAAATTGATCAAGCCCAAGTTGATAATAAACTTTTTGAAGAAGCAAGTATCCAAAATTAAAAGCGGTTTGTGCTCCATTTTTATCAATTGGAATAGAATAATCAATTTCTAATTCTTTCTTTTCATTAATTTTGGCTTTTCTTGCTGCATCCAAGATTTTAATTCGCTCATCAATAAATTTTTCCCAATCACCATATTTTTCATTTAATGCATTTGCTGATGGGTATTTTTCTATAATTAGCGATTTTTTAACTCCCTTTACAGAATATGAATGTTTAATATATATTGCCTTATCTGTTTTATCTTTGTTATCAAAAATTACCTTATACATAGTTTGTTCTCTCTATATAGTTTACCATAAATGTATACTTTTGTCCACTTTTTTATGCTTAAATATACACTTTTGTGTACTTATTATTGCTAGGGGTATTGACAACAAAAAAATCCAGAAAATTTCTGGACTATATACTATGTATATAAATATCTGAAATTTTTTTTAAAAATAATTAGAAAATGAAATTATTCTTCCAAACTTGGGGCGAATATTACGTTTATATCAAAAATAAATTATTGTAATTAATTTGAGCGACCTAATTGGTTGCTCTTTTTTAAAATAAACTTGCAAATAAAAATTTAATACCTTACATAATAAATATAGCGAGGAAGAAACGTATGTTAGGTGCAATTATTGGTGATATGGTGGGTTCCATGTATGAATTTGAGTCGATTAAAACAAAAGATTTTAATATTTTTAATATGGAATCAAGGATGACTGATGATTCTTTTTTAACTATAGCTGTAGCAAAAGTATTAATGAAATATTATCCAATTTCATATGATGAAAAGACTTTGAATTCTATTAAAAAAGACTTGGTTAATGAATTTATAACAACTTGCAAAAATCATATTTATGCTGGATGGGGGAATATGTTTTTTAATTGGTGTTTGAGTTCGAAGCATGAACCATATAATTCATTTGGGAATGGATCAGCAATGAGAATTTCTCCTGTTGCATATGTTGTAAAAAGTGAGGATGAGTTGAAGATTTTATCAAAAACAGTAACCGAAATTACCCATAATCATCCTGAAGGGATTAAAGGCGCAGAAGCAATTGCATTATCTATATATCTTTCGCTTCATGGTAGTTCAAAAGAAGAAATTAAAAATAGAATTGCAAGTGAATATTATCCAAGTATTTTAAATTTGAGTTTTGAAGAACTTTTAAAATCATATAAATTTTCATCAAGATGCGAAGATACTGTACCAATTGCAATTTATTGTTTTTTAATTTCAGATTCGTTAGAAGATACAATTAGAAACGCAGTTGCAATAGGAGGGGATACTGATACTATTGCATCAATGGCTGCTTCAATTGCAGAAGCTTATTATCAAAAAGATGAATTATCATCATTTGAAGACAAATTTTTATATCTTAAAATTGAACCAGATATAGAAAAATTAATTAGAGATTTTTATAAAATGGTTGGAATAAAGAAGTTTGAAAGCAAGATAAAAGACCAAAAATAACTGAAAAACCATTAAAATTGTTAGTTTTAAATGCAAAAAGTGCTTTTTCTATTTGTAATCTATACTTTATAAGTATAGAATATTAATCGGCACTAATCTAAAAATTATGTCCCGGTAAGATTTAATTTTTTATGGAGGAATGTGTAAATGTTTAGACAAACAACAAATGTTAAGAAAGAAGAAGTTGCCCGTAAATGGTATGTAGTTGATGCTACAGACAAATCACTTGGTAGACTTGCAAGCGAAATTGCAGTTTATTTAATGGGTAAAGAAAAACCATCTTATACTCCAAATGTTGATTGTGGCGATTATATCATTGTTATCAATAGTGATAAAGTTTCATGTAAAGGAACTCCACACAAAGCTACTGATAAGAAATATTATAACGTTAGCGGTTACAATGGTGGCATGAGAGAAAGATCATTAGAAGTTATGCAAAAGGAATATTCTGATGAATTAGTTGAAAGAGCCGTTTGGGGAATGCTTCCAAAAGGCAGACTTGGTAGACAAATTTTCAAGAAATTATTTGTTTATAAAGGTGCTGAGCACAAACATGAAGCTCAAAAACCAGAAGTTCTTGAATTCAAAAGTTTAGGAGGTAACAAATAATGGCTAAGAAAAATGATGTTTTCTACGGAACTGGTAGAAGAAAATCAAGTGTTGCTAGAGTTTATTTAAAGGCTGGCAAAGGAAGTATCGTTGTTAATGGAAAACCTGTTGATGAATACTTCCCATTCAAAGTTTTAGTCCTTGATTTAAAGCAACCTCTTGAAATGGTCGGAGCAACTGAAAAATACGACATTACAGTAACTGTTAAAGGTGGCGGATTCCAAGGTCAAGCTGGTGCTGTTCGTTTAGGTATCGCTCGTGCTTTATTAGAAGCTGGCGAAGATCGTGCAGTATTAAAGGCTAATGGAATGCTTACAAGAGATAGCAGAGCTAAAGAAAGAAAGAAGTACGGTCTCAAAAAAGCAAGACGTGCTCCACAATTCTCAAAACGTTAATCTCTTATTACATTTGCTTAATAAACATAAAAGATGTCCTGAATGGGCATCTTTTTTTAACTAGAAATTATGATATAAAATTTAAAGAAGTAAAGGTTATTATTATCTTTCAGGCGAATTTATTCGACTTGTGAAAAACTTTTGTGACTGAAATAGATCACGTATCAAAGTTCCTTTACTTCATTTTTTATGAAACTGCAAAGAGTTTAAAAAACTCTTTTTTATTAAAAAATGCGTGATTTCAATAAATCACGCATTAATTTTTATGATAATTCCATATATGACATTTTACTAGTCATGTATGACAAAACTATGATGTAATCAATTAATTTTCAGATGTGACTTCTTTTTGTGGAAGTTGATTATCTGGTTTATCGTTCTTATAAATGAGTTTTAAGAAGATTGGAGTAAGTAATGAACTTAAAATAATTAATAATAAGATAAATGGCATAATTGGTTGATCTGCAGGGATGATTCCTGCATCAATTCCAGTTTTTGCAGTAACAATAACGACTTCAGCTCTAGCCATCATACCAACACCAATTACGGATGCTTCTTTAAAGTTAAACTTTGTCATTAATGCTCCTAGTCCAGCACCTAAGTATTTACCAAGTAAAGCAATAACTACGTAAATTAAACCAAATATAATGAACATTGTATTGATGGAAGATAATTCTAAATCATATAAAGATAGAGCGACTGAAGCAAAGAAGATTGGGGCAAATAAAACACCAATTTCCGATTCTGTTTTTTGGTCCAAATATTCTCTTGGTTTGGTAGTGGATAAGATTAAACCAGCAATATATGCACCTGTAATATCTGCAACACCAAAGAATCGTTGAGCACAATAAGCAAATAAGAAACAAATACCTAAAGAGAAGATAGGGATTCTTCTATGATGTGGCCATTTTGAATCTAACCACATGAATAGTTTCTTAATTGGGAAAGCCAATAAGAATGAAATTGCAAAGAAAGCAATCATTAAACCAATCATAATTAAGATATTTAATGCTTGATTATCAACATATTGAGTTGATGAAGCTTTTCCATCAAGTGAAATAATTAAAGATAATAAGATAATACCAATAATATCATCTAAAATTGCAGCGCTAACAACACATGTACCAGCTTTTGAAGTGAGTTTTCCAAGTTCTTTTAATGTTGCAACTGTAACACTTACTGATGTGGCAGTTAAAATTACACCATAAAATACATTAGTAATTGGTGAATTTGAAGGCATAAATAAATAACCAAGTAAAGCGCCAAGACCAAGCGGAACTAAAACACCTAACAAAGTAATTAAAATAGCAGGCCCGCCAACAGATTTAATTTGCTTTAAATCAGTTTCAAGTCCAGCATTAAATAAGATTAAAACAACACCAATTTTTGCAAGACCGTTTATATTTTCCTCGGTATAATCAGTAAAAACTGTTTGACCTGGAATAAGTTTAATTAATCCAAGCAAGAGTCCTGCAAGTAAAAAACCTACAACTTGAGGTAATTTAAATTTAGCACTAAAAATTGCTAATACTTTTGCAACAATAAGTATGAGCGCAAGTGGCAAAAGCAATGTATAAGGTTCATTACTTGTTGTTGATGTTAAAACATTTAAAAAATTCATAACTAATTCGTCTCCTATTTAGACACGATTGTTATTATACTCTTCTATAATTTGTTTTATAGTGAAAATCATAGATAAAAATATGAAATTATCGACTAAATATCGCCAACTACGTGTATTTTTAGAATAAATTATGTAGAAATAATGTTATTGATTTTTATATCTATCTCTTATATAATAATTGAGCGTTTACGAACGCTATGTGGGCCTTTAGCTCAGCTGGTTAGAGCGCACCCCTGATAAGGGTGAGGTCGATAGTTCAAGTCTATTAAGGCCCACCATATTTTAATAAAATAGATGTTTTGTTGGCAGTCCGATGGGCGCTTAGCTCAGCGGGAGAGCGCTTCCTTCACACGGAAGAGGTCATTAGTCCGATCCTAATAGCGCCCACCACGAATATGCCGGCTTAGCTCATCTGGTAGAGCAACTGATTTGTAATCAGTAGGTGGCTGGTTCGAGTCCGGCAGCCGGCACCAAATTAAAAAAATCGATTAAAACGATACTATGTCATATACCTATTTTGAAAAGGTATATGATTTTTTTATTTCTTGATGTTCTTTTGATTTAAAGTAATAAAAAAGAGGTTAAAAACTTAACCTCAAAGGAAATTAAAAACTCTAATTTTAAAGCGATTAGAAAATATCGCTTGTGTTTAAATAATTGAAAATCGAAATAACAGATTCTTTAGAATTTTCACTTTCTAAAATATTTTCTGTATTTTCGTTTTCATTGTTTTCTTGTTCTTCAAATAATTTTTCTAATAACATAAATTCAATACCTCCTTCATTTCGTTGCTTAAAATATTTAAGCATCTATGTAATAATACAAAATCCTAAAAAATTAAATATGAAAGCGTTTTCGAAAATTTACGAAAACGCTTTCAATACTTGAAATTGTCGAAATTATGGATTTAAAAACTTTTATTTTGGATTGTATGAAGAGCCTTTAGAAATTTTCTTTTTAGGCAATTGAAAACGCACTAGCGGAGGGGCTAATGCGTTTTCTATCTATAATTCAGCTTGATCTAAATCAGCTCTTGAACATTGGATTTCTAAATTACCATTTCTAGTTCTAATTGCATCAATCATTGCTTTTTCATTTTCTAAGTTTTTAAGAGTTACATGATATGTTAACTTAAACATGCTCCCCATATTAACTGATTTAACTTTTTCAAGTTCGTTAGAAGTGGTGTATTCAGTGAAGATATCATCGAAAACTGTTGTGTAATCAAGCGATTCAGGAATAGTAACATTAATGATTTTTTCTTTTGATTTTGAACTTTTAGTTTTTAGCATTACTCTATTAAAGATAAATAGAATAATTCCTGATCCGAGTAAGAAAATTGCACCATAAGCAAGATATCCTGTTCCGAATGCTAAGCCTGCAGCCATTGCAATAAAGATAATGGCAATTTCTTTTGCAGTTCCTGGCGCTGATCTAAATCTTACAAGACCAAAAGCACCAGCAATTGCTACACCAATTCCTAAATTACCATTTACAATTGCAATTACTGCAGCAACTGCCATTGGTAATAAAGCTGTGCAAATAAAGAAACTCTTTGATGACTTTGACTTAAAACTTGTTAAGAAGGCATAAATTAAACCTGCTACCAAAGCTACCCCTAATACAATAAAGAAACTAACAGTTGTTACAGTGCCATCACTAAAGATTGATTCAAACATAATTCGTTACTCCTTTCATTTTCTAATTTATAGAATTCACGTTCATATGCAGCGCCATATTTTGAAAAAGATGTTTTATTTATGTGTTCTTTATCAAGAATTTTGCAAAGCCATAATGGTAAAGCTGCATCTGTTTTAAGTTCAAGAAGAATTGTTTCTTCTGGTAATAAACTTTCACCATCTAAATTTGTGTGAAAGTTGAGTTCGGTTTTTCGATATCGTACATTTTTATCGAATGTTACTCTTAATTGACTGTTTTTATCGTAATAAGCTTCTCGATCATAGATGATTAACATTTTAGGAACGAGAGTTCCATAAAATTTAGTGAAATAATCGAGTTCTTTTCCAATTTGAGAATTACTCTTGCTATTTTCTAATATATTTTCAGCTTGATTTTCTTTACAAGCTAGTCTTCTTTTATATACAACTCCATCGTATTTACGTTTCATTTCTACATATATATCCTTATTATTAGTGTTAAGGTTATAGCATCTTAATCTTAATTTTTCTTTAAAGATTGGTTTTTCTAAGGATGAACGAATAAGGCGGTTATCTATTGTATCGTAATATAAACTTTGAATAGTGTTTTCTCCATATTCATCAGGAGAAAGTCTTTTAAGAACTTCTTTTTTAAGCGTTTCGTATTGCTCTTTATTGAGTACATATTTCATTTCATATCTTTTAAATACATTGATTACCATAAGTTAACCTCCTATCTTTATGGTTGTAGTTTATGACACGAACCTTAAATAAACCTAAAATTGAAAAATATTTTTTATTTTCTTTTTGTTTTCTATTTTCTATAATTTTAGTTATGAAAAATAAAAAAATTAATGGTCTTGTTACAAGTGATTCAAGACAACTCGAATTAATCGACAAATATTACTATTTAGACAAAGAAAAAAAGATTATTGATGTTGATTTAAATTATGATTCTACGGATGATATTTTGGATAAAGAAATTGGCAATCCAAATAATCCACAGTTTTCTAAAAATGTTTTAGAAACAATGGATTCAATTATTGAAAATATTCCAACGGGGTATAAGGTCAATATTAATTTAGTACTTAATGATTATAAAGGTTATGATCCAAAAGTTTTGTTAGAAACTTTTAATAATACTTTAGAGCTTAGGAGATACAATTCAAGAAAGAAGAGATTAAATAAACAAGTATTTTCTGGGATGCTTATTTTTATAGGAATTTCAATTATGCTTCTTATGATTATTTGTAAGAACTATGTTAAGTTTAATAATGATATTCAAGATGAGATATTTAACGAAGTGTTAGATATTGCTGCATGGGTTTTTGTTTGGGAAGCAGTGACTATGTTATTCCTTGATGATCCTGGTAAATCTAAACTTGCATTGGAAATAAGAAGAAAAGTTAATAAAATTACTTTTTATAATCGCGATAATGAGGAACCATTATTATCAGAAACAAATGACGAAATCTTTAAAAATTGGGAAAGTATTTCAAGAATTAAAACAGTTAGTAGATATATGCTTTTAATTTCAAGCGTTGCATTCTTGTTTTTAGCAGTTTATTCAATTTATGATTTCTTTAAGAACTTTAATGAAGCTATTCAATTAGTTAATGTTGTTGTTGTAATTATTATTGGCATTATTCAGTTTATAGTTAAAATTTTTGCTGGTGTTTCAGGTATTAAATTATTTTTAAATAAACCAATTAAGCATTATAAATTACTTGGTGCATATTCTATAATTGTGTTTATTGGTTTTTGTTTTTCTGTTATTGGAATAATTGTTAGCAAAGAAACAATTGGGTTAGCATCTACGATTGCAAGTATGGTTATCTCTTTAATGTTTAGCATTGGTTTCTTTATGTATAAATATTCGAAATAATTTTTATGTATAAATTTATTGTTAGTGATTTAGATGGAACGTTGTTAAATAAAGACAGGGCTTTAAGTTTCGAAACTAAAAAAACATTAGATGAAATGCATAAATTAAATAAGTCTTTAATTATTGCGACTGGAAGATCATATCCATTAATTCCAAAAGAGTTTTTTGAGATTGAATGTTTAAAATATGTTATTGGTTTCAATGGTGCTGTAATTTACGATAATTATGATAAGAAAATCATATATGAATGTTCGATTAAAAAGGAAATCAGTCTTGAAATTTTGAAAACCACGGATGATTTAAATCTCTCAATTCAGCTACTTTTTAAGGATGTGCTTGTTTTTAAAGACACACCTCTTAATAGAAAATATTGTGGATTATTTATGGATTCT
>CAVEUG010000045.1:0-22883 GCA_963618895.1 Slackia isoflavoniconvertens
GTGTAGATGTATATAAAACTCTATCTAAAATAATTAAACCAGTCTCTTTATCAAGCTCATACTTACACTTACTACCTTTAGGTATTTCCACACAAGCAAGAAACTTGCTTGGGGTTATTCTATCTTTATCAAAATCTTTCCAAATATTCATTGCTAATCTCCTCGCATCTAAAATATATTTTACTATTGTGTTGCAAGTTTTGTAAATTGTATCAGCTACTTATTCATTTTCTTGATGAGGATTTTCCACATTTGACTCAAATATAAACGTGACTTTGTCTCTTTACTTTTATCAAAAAGTATTGTAACAAAGTAATTAAAATCGCCTATGATACTAAAAGAATCAATAATGACTTCGTAATTATTTTCCTTTTTCAAGTATGACCTTTATAGCTGCAATTGCTACATTTACGCAACTATTAGGTTATAAAGTATGTGTTATTTTAAAGCAATCACCTTTTTATTATTTATTCTTTTAAACAACAAAATATACTTTCTAATTTTTCACACCTAAAAGTCAAAGTTATAAAATTTGCAATAAATAAAGAATATTCAAATTCATTAAAACTCTCATTGAAAGAGAATGATTTTATTCAATTGTTTTGTTCAATCTTTTCATCTCAACCGCATCAGCGTCAACACAATTTACATAAATTGCATTTTCGTTCTCGCTAATGATATCACAACCAGTTTTTCTAAAATATTGAATTGTTTCAATAACATGTTTATTAAACTTTTCTCCAGGAACAATAATTGGAATGCCTGGAGGATAAATCATAATCGCTTCTTTCGATACTTGTCCTTCACTTTCCTCAAGTTTTACTCGTCTTAATGGAGCATGGAAGGCAACACGAGGTCTTAAGACAAGTTCGGGGAATGTATTGTTATAATGATGATCTTCATAAACAACATTTGGATCATAATATTCTTTGCTAACTTCTTTTAATGCATTAATCAAAACATCACAACTTTCCTTTTTCATACCAACAGCAAATAAGTATAAAAGAGCGTAAGTTTCGCTTAATTCACCTTGAACGTGATATTTATCTTTTAAAATTCTAAATACTTCAAATCCATTAATTTTAAGTTTATCAACCTCTACAATTAATTTGGATTCATCAAAATTATAAGCACCTTTTTTTAAGAAATAGTCTTTCCCATGAGCTTTAAATCCTGGAATTTTATTAATTTCTTCAACACAATATCTTGCGTTTTCAATTGCTTTTTTAATATGCTCAGAACCACTAAATACTAACCATTTTCTTGCACAGTCTAATGATGCTAATAATTGTGTATTTGGCGAAGTAGTTGTAATCATGTTATAAGCTTTCATAACGTTATAGTCACTTATAATGTTTGATTTAATAAATAAAACACTACTTTGAGTTAAACTTCCTCCACCCTTATGAACCGAAGTTGTCGCCATATCAGCACCAGCTTCCATTGCTGAACATGGCATCTTTTTAGAGAAATAAAAATGACAACCATGAGCTTCATCGGCAAGAACAATCATTCCTTTTTTATGAGCGTATTTCACTAATCTTTTAATGTCGCAACACGCGCCAAAATATGTAGGGTTAATAACAAATACTGCTTTTGCATCTTTATTTTCATCAATTACCTTTTTCCATGTTTCAAAAGTTGGTTGCATAGCAATTTCTGTAGATTGATCAATTTCGGGCATTACAAAAACCGGAATTGCTCCACTTAAAATTAAACCATTTATAACAGATTTATGAACATTTCTAGGAAGAATAATTTTATCATTTGCTTGAAGCGCACTCATAAGCATAATTAAATTACCCGAAGTGCTTCCATTAACTAAAAATTTACAATAATCGGCACCACATGCTTTTGCAAATAAATCTTCCGCTTCTTTAATTGGACCGGTAGGTTTCATTAAATTATCCATACCTCTTGGACTATTTAAATCTGTTGAATAAATCTTATGCCCACAAATATTGCTTAATTCAGTATGAATGTTTCCTTCATGTCCCGGAAGATCAAAATGTGTGTTTTTTTCATTTAAATACTTTTTATAAGCTTCAATATATGGAAGTCTTTCCTGTCCATTTTTGTCTATAGTTTTCATAATGTTTCCCTGATAATAAAACAACCGTGTTTATTATATTCATTTATATTTGAAAGTGTATTAAAAAAAGATATTTTTTTAGTAAAATCTAATTTAAACAATTTGATAATTACTTTTATCGAATACTAAAAAGATATTGACGATTTTTTAAGATATAAAATCTTCTTTAAAATAAGTGTTCAAAAATTTACAGATCGTCTTTTAATGCGCAAAAACTGATAATTTACTAGATATTTATTCTTAAAATGTTTAATTTTTTATTGAAATAATTGAACATCTGTGCATAAATTAAATTAGAAAAGCAAATTTGTTGAAAAATAATAACTTTCAAAAAGGGGTCAAATATGAGGTCAAAAAAAATAAAACCAACCAGGTCTTCAAGAGAAATTAAAGAAGCCGTTAAAAGACTACTAGCAAAGAAAAAAGATATTAATGCCATTACCGTTATGGATATATCTAAAGAAGCTAACGTGAATCGTGGTACATTTTATAATCATTACGACAATATTGGTGATATTGTTAAAGAAATCGAAGATGATTTAATGAAGGAATTCATTGAAAGTTGGAAAAAAGCTGAAAAAAGTGATGAATTCACTGATTCTTTAATGGACAGTATAACAACTTCCGTTAAAAAATATGAACAAGAATATTCTGGAATTGTAAAATATATTCCTCAATATGCTTTTATTGATTTAAAAAATAGAATTATAAATGAAATAACTTCAAATTATCTGGCAAAAAATGGTGTTGATCAAGAAACAAAAGCCAGTTTATTCATTCTTGCAAACGGAATAGCCGCTTGTTACGTTGATTATTTTCAAAATAAGCTTTGTGTTGAACTTGATGAATTAAGCAAAACATCAGCAAGATTAATTAAACGTATTTTATAAATCAATTTACAAAAAATCTCAAATAAAGTGACTTTTCCCAATTTTGTAGCAAACATTTCATAAATGTTTTTAACATTGACATTGACAAATATTATTAATCAGTGGATGATTTTATTTTCACGATAAGTTTGAAATATTTTTTATAATTGTTACACAATAGTTTAAAACTATAGCGAGTTTAAATGCTTTAAAATTCTAAACGATTTACAAAACCTTTCAAGCACGCAAAACACCAATCATCTAACTTGTAAATTTTATGAATCCAATAAGTTATCAAAATAAATTCATTATTATTTTTAGTTTTAGTATAATTTTAACTAATTAGAAAAGAGTGAAATTATGCAGTATTTATTAGTTAGCGATATACATGGGGATTTTAATGAATTAGAGTTTATTATTAAAAAATTCAATGATTTAAAATGCGAAAAAATCATTTGTCTAGGCGATCATTTATATCATGGTCCAAGAAACGATTTACCCTCAGGATATAACCCTAAAAAATGTATTGAACTATTTAACCAATATAAAGATAAAATAATTGCAATCAATGGTAATTGTGACGCAGAAGTTGATCAAATGGTCTTTGATTTTAAACTAAATAAAGAAATTGCTTTAAATTTATTTGGTCACAATTTTTATTTAGTACATGGACATCATCTAGACGAATTGAAAAATATGAACACGGACACAATTGTGCTTCATGGTCATACCCATATATTTGGCATCTATAAGAAAAATGACGTTACCTTTATTAATCCAGGGAGTATTTCTATTCCTAGAAACGGACTTCCTAAAACTTATGCTCTAATGGATAATGAAGGTATCAAAATTCTTGATAAAAACGATAACATTCTTTTAAAGTTTGATTTTAAATCGAATTAATTTTGATTTACCATATATGCAAATACGCAATAGATAATTGTATAAGAAACATATATCGAAATTAATGTAATATATCTACTTTTTGGTATTTTGACACTTCTAAACTCAGCCGCCATAACCAATACTATATAAGAAACCGCATAAATTATTGACATTAAGAAATAACTTGTAGGATTATCATAATGAGCAATATTAATCAATACAACAACAAATAAAATAGGAATCATGGTTTTATAACCAAACCAAGTTTTACTTTTTTCATCAGCATCTTCGTTTTTAGCATTTTTAATATGCATAAATATCCCAAATAAGGCAAGCGAAGCTAGAACAAGGTGAACTCCTAAAGTAACAAACATTGCCATTATATAAGAATCCTTATTACTAAAACTATAGTTAGGCATTTTTATTTTTAAATAATACTTATAGAAATCAGTTATTTTTTGCATTGGGCAATATGGAGCAAGAAGATAATCCCATTCCCAAGAAATCATATCGAACTTATCAGTAAATAAATTATACAAATTATTAAAACCATTAAAAATAAATGTGGTTATCAATGTATAAAGAATAATAAAAATTATTGAATCTGGTATATTGTTGGCTTTAATAACAAAAAACGAGCAAATTATGTACATAAATAATGAAGCTAAAACCAATAATAGATACATTGGTAAATATTGAATCATGTAGAAATCTGCGCCTCTACAAAGAAATATAAAGAAACCTAAGAAGTAAGAAATTGTAAATGGAATAATTATTTCTATAAAACCAACAACCAACTTTTGTATATAGAAAGAATTTTTGGTTAATGGTAATGAAAAATAAACATCAACTGCATTTTTATTCTTGTATCGAGCAAAATTTAAAATTGGGATAATTGCGGATGCAACAGCAAGAACAATTACAATTTCAAAAGTATTTGGATCTGGATATCTAAGATATGGCGCATACTCAAACCCTTCTTGATAATAGCAGTTTGAAAACATGCATGATAAATCATAAAACGCAATAAATACAATGCTCAAAACAATTATTAAAGGTACGGCTTGTTTTAATAAATATTTGAAACTATTTTTCATTTTCAATATATCCTTTCTTATTTACTTGGTAAATAAATAAATCTTCGAAATTTAAAGGGATTGTTTCTAAAAGCAATGGTTTCATCTTATTTAATTCATTTATGACATTATTTTTGTTACCCTTGATTACTATTTTTAAAACTCTTCCTGTCCTTGAAAAATGAATGACATCAAATTTCTTAAAATCTTCTTTATTTTTTTCTTTATTAAACACAATTTGGTATGTGTTAATATTAGCTTTATCTTCACCAAGATCCCCGCTATACATAATTTTTTTATTATCTAATATTCCATATAAATCACATAAATCTTCAAGTTCTCTTAAGGAATGCGATGAAACAATAACTGTCATTCTTTTCTTATCTAACGCTTCAAATAAAGCTCTTTTAAATATAAGTCTAGCTAAAGGATCAAGTCCATCAAAGGCTTCATCAAGTAACAAATACTTAGGTGCAATTGCAATTGTTAAAGCGATAAATAATTGCCTTTTCATTCCTTTTGAAAAATTATTAATTGTTTTGTTTAAAGGCAAATTAAATTCTTTTAATAATTTATTAAATGTTGCCATGTCTACTTCGTAATATGTATTATAAAAAACTAAAAATTTATTGATTGTCCAATTTTTTGGGTAATATGGAAAATCACTTAAAAAGAAAATATCCTTTTTTACATTAGGATTATCATAAACATTTTGATAATCATATAAAACTTCCCCATAATCAGCCTTATACACACCAGACATAATCCTTAAAAGAGTCGATTTACCAGCACCATTAATTCCAACAAGTCCAAATATTTTCCCATCTTCAATTTTAAAAGATACATCTTCTAAAACATTTTTATCGCCAAAACTTTTAAATATATTTTTAACTTCTATCATAACTGGCCTCCATATACCTCATCAATAATTTTAATCATCTCTTCTTTGCTTAAACCAGATTCTTTAATTTCTCTAATTTGTTTTTTAATTTCATTATTTCTTTTTTCTGAATTGCTTTCTTTATAATCAACATAAATTCCTTTTTTCTCTAAAGATCTTGCATATCCATCTTTAATCAATAAATCATAAGCTCTTGATACTGTGTTAGGATTAATGCCGAGTTCAATTCCAAGTTCTCTAACACTTGGAAGTTTGTCGCCATCTTTAAAAACACCTAATTTAATTAGTTTTTTGTATTCTTCATAAATTTGTTCAAATATTGGAGAGTTTGTCTGTAAAATCATAATAAATTTGTATTAACTGTCCTATCTGTATTAATTGTACTGATACAAGATTAAAAAGTAAAGAGATTTTAAATGATGATATTTTTCTTGTTCACAGTTTTTAATATTTGTTCTAAAATAATTCGATATAAAAGGAGGCTGTATGAATCAAGAAGAATTAAATGAAATTCAAACTTTGCCAGATAAGTATAGACCATTAACGGCTTGGCAATATTTTGGTTATAGTATTTTATTTGCATTACCAATCGTCGGATTTATTTTAACAATTATTTTTTCGTTAGATAATTCTAATATTAATCGTCGTTCATTTGCGAGATCTTATTTCTGCATTTTGATTTTGGTAATTATTGTAAGTGCTATTATGGGCATATTAATTGGATTAGGCAAAATAACAATGCCTATTCAATAATAAAAGTAATATTACGTTAAGGGGGTCCAATTAATATTGGATCTTTTTTTCTTCTTTAAATTATTTTCATTATCTTACAATTAACAAAAAAAGGCCTGAAATTAATCAAACCGTTCTTTAAAAATTTGGAGCTTCCAGACGGATTTGAACCGCCGATCGTTGAGTTGCAGTCAACTGCCTTACCAGCTTGGCTATGGAAGCAACTTGCTTAAATAATATATCACAAACCCACCACTTTGAAAATAGATTTTGCTTGAACCATTCATGAAATCAGTATAAGCATAAATGAATGGCTAGAGTTCATATATGATTTAACTCTAGCCATAAATGATTTTTATTCCTTAGCTCGCAAAGATTTTCTATGTTTAACACGTGCTTTTTTGATTAATTTATAGCATGCAAGGTATCCAATGAAAACAACAAGCGAAGTTATAACTATTATAGTAACCCAAATAGGTAATGGATTAACTTTGACATTTTCCCACATAGTAACAATTGAATCATTAGCTCTTCCAAAATCTTTCATAATACAAAGATGATCAATTTCACTTTCTTCAGGATATTGAGCATGTAATTGTCGTTTTGTTTGTTCAGGCAAGCAACGAATTACAGTATCGCTATCTTCGTCTTCCAATGTTCCATCAAAGAAATACCCAAGGTCATATTCAACTGTCTCTTCGTCTTCTTCAGCATCATACCAATCGTGTATTAAATTTAAAACTTCATCACCAGCAATAAATGATGAATAACCAATATAATCCATATTCATTGCAGCTTTCGAAGGAATTGATAGAAAATCAATAAAAGCATAGGCTGCAGCAAGATTTTGTCCTTGACATGATTCTGGAATACACCATCCATCAAACCATATATTCGCTCCATAAGATGGGAGAGAATAATAGAAATATTGTCCATATTCTTCAGCTTGATCCATTGAATAAACTGCATCACCACTCCAAGCAAGATTTACACCAACTTTTCCAGTAACAATATCAGTTTTACCTGTATCGACTTCAAACCCATAAATTCTATCTTTAAGTTCAATTAATGCGCTTTGAACAAGTGAAATTGTTTTATCATCACTTCTATTAAAAATCGCATTAATTTTCTGCTTATATGTATCCTTATCTAATTCACCACTTTCGTATTTTTCTTGCAACTCCTTAAATTCATCGTTATAGACATGCATAATGCCCATTGAATAGGTATCGCGAATACTATCTTTAATTGAAGCAATTTTTGCATAGTCGTCATTTTCCCATAAAATATTCCATGAATCTGGTTGAGTAAAATCTTCTATAACTTGTTCTTCTGTGTAGCCTTTATTAGCTAAAGTTTGAGCACCAGGATTATAAACAAGCCCTAAAGTTCCCCACATATATCCAAGTGCGTAATCATTTAATGTTCCTTTTGATGGATCATTTTCATCTATTAACACACCTTTTAGATTGTTGATTAAAAATTTTGAAGCATATTTGGAATAATTTGGAACTCTACTCATATCAATTTTTTGAATTCTAGTGCTAGTAAGTCCATCAAGATTCAAAGCTAATTTTTGAATCATATAATCACTAGGAGCCATTAAATCGTATGAAGTTTTATTAAGTTTCAATTCGTTATACATGGTTTCTGGAGTATCAAAAGTGTCATAAATTACACTGACTTTCTTTGTTAATCCATAAGTTTTCATGTTTTCAGGTTGATTTATAAAATTTTCGAATTGTTCAACCATATCCGGTTCATCATATGATTCACTTTTAGAATCATATTGATAAATATAGTCTTGCCAGTTATAAACGTGAAGATAGACTGTATCATCTGAATAATTAGTTCCGCAACTTGTTGCAGCAAGACCTGTAACTAGAAAGGAGCCTACTAAGGCAAATAATTTTGATAATTTCATTTTAATAGTCCCTCCCTCTTCTCTTCTTTAATTTATGACTTTGTTTTGAGTTATAGAATGTAACTAAAACAGCAACAATAATAACAGCGATGAAAATAAGAGTAGTTAAGGCTCTTAATTCAATAGGAATTGATTTCTTTTTGATAACACCTTGAATATAGGTTGAAAGTGTTTGAATTGATTCGTTTCCATTGAGTAAGCCAGGTCCTCTAGTAAAGGCTGTAACAATAAAATCATCTAAAGATAAACTAATAGAGAGCATAAAACCACTTATGATCCCTGGGAGTAATTGAGGAACCATAACTCTAGTAAGAGCTCTACTAGGAGAAGCACCAAGATCTAAAGCCGCCTCATATAAAGATGGATCAAGTTGTTGTAACTTAGGTTTAACATTTAAATAAACAAATGGTGCACATAAAACTACATGTCCAATAAGCAAAGTCCAGAAACTAAAAATGTGAGCTTTAAAAATATATTGACCCATCATAACAAAAACAAAAGTTAAACTTAAAGCAATAACAATTTCAGCATTAACAACTGGGATTTGGTTGATATTTTCAATAATTGCTCTTGATCTCTTTTTTGAATAAAAAGTACCAATTGCACCGATAGTTCCAAGTAAAGTAGAAACAGCCGCACTAATAACAGCAAGAATTAATGTATTGCCTAAAGCAACCATAATGTCTTTATTCTTAAATAAATCTCCATATAATTTAAATGTAAAAGTACCTAGTGGTTGTCCTATTTGTTGAGAAGTTGAAAAAGAATATGCTATTAAAACAAGAATAGGAACATACATCAAAATTAAAATAAGAAAAATATAACTCTTGGCTAAAATTTTCTTTACCATCTTGAAGCCCTCCCTTCGTCTTTTTCAGTAAAATTACGTGTAAGTAACATAGAAATTCCGATAATTACTAACATAAGCATTGCCATAAAACTTCCTTGAGACCATTGCGAATTTGCAAAAGACAAATAAATTGAATTTCCAAATAAAGTAATCTTACCTTCACTTAAAACATCACTAATAACATAACTTGACATAGTTGGCATAAAAACCATCATAGAAGCACTAACAATGCCAGGGATCGATTGAGGAAAAATAGATTTTGTAAAAACTTGGAATCTATTGCATCCTAAATCCATCGCAGCTTCTATTTGCGATTTATCAAGTTTTAACATTGTTGTATAAAGTGGCAAAACAACAAATGGAAGATAGTTATAAACTAAACCTATCATTGTTGCGACATATGGATGAGTCCCACCACCAATGCCAAACCAATTTAAAACATCTCTTGTTGCCCATGTTCTTAAAACAAAGTTAATCCACATTGGTGTAACAAAAAGCATTACTAATACTGCGTTTTTATTATATTTTTTATTACTCAATAAATAAGCTAGTGGATACCCAATTAAAAGACAAATTAATGTATTTAGAATTGAAAACATTAATGAATTAATCAAAACATTGAGCTTATTCACAGATGAAAAAAACGAGATAAATGCATCAAAAGTAAAGTTCCCATTCCCGTCAGTAAATGCATAATAAACAATCATTAAGATTGGTAAAATAACAAATAATACAAGAAAAAGAACGTATGGTATACAAAGGTATTTTCTTTGGAATCTAAATTTCATATTCAGTTACCTCTTTTTTAAGACGTAAACGAATGTCTCCGCTCTTTACATGAATGCCGACTTTATCGTGTATATTATATGAATAAGGAGTATTTAAAACAAAATCTTCCTCATCATCAGTCCTTACAAGCAAACGATAATGATCCCCAATATAAACAAGATCTACAATTTCTCCAACGCATTGACAATCATCACTTGCGATATCATCAACAATATCAATCTTATCAATGTCGATTTCAGCAACAACATCCGCATTTTTAAGGTCATATTTTTTCTTAGTTTTATTCACAACTAAATATCCATCTTCATCTAATTTGCTATCTTTTATTAATTGAGTTACATCACAATCAAATGGTTGTTCGTCAATACAAACTTGGTTTTTATCATTAATATATGCGTCGGTATAAATATTTGTGACAAAATCCTTTTTCATGATATGAATGCCATCAGGAGAAATTTTTAAACCAACTTCTTCATTTAAAGGGTAATCAACAGTTGATTTAACAAGTAACTCATTTTTGCCAATCATCATTGTATATTGATAATTAACACCTTTAAAAACTTTAGTAACAATTTTCCCACAAAGTTGAGCTTTTGTAGGCTTAATAATTTCAACATCTTCTGGACGAACAACAACATCAACTTTTTCATTTAATGGAAAATCATCTAAACATTCAAAATCATGATTTAAAAATCTGACCTTCTTTGTGCCAATCATTGTTGCATTATAAATGTTAGATTCACCAATAAAGTCTGCAACAAAAGCATTTTTTGGTTCGTTATAAATTTTCATTGGAGTACCGATTTGTTGAATCTTTCCATCTTTCATAACAACAATAGTATCACTCATAGTTAAAGCTTCTTCTTGATCGTGGGTGACATATATAAAGGTAATGCCTAGTTTTTGGTGCATTTCTTTTAATTCAAGTTGCATATCTTTACGCATTTTTAAATCAAGAGCTCCTAAAGGCTCATCTAAAAGAAGGATTTCAGGCTCCATAACAATAGCACGAGCAATTGCAACTCTTTGTTGTTGACCACCCGATAATGTTGAAATGTCTCTATCCTCGAGTGAATCAAGATCAACAATTTTTAAAGCTTTTGCAACACGATTATCAATTTCTTTGTCGGTTAGTTTGCGATATTTATAAGCTTGCTCAGGGGTCTTTTTAGCAACCTCAATATTTTCCAAAATTTCCTCTAATTTCGCCTTTTTTTCTTCTTCAGGCATTTCTTTTGTTCTTTTAACTTCGTGATAATCTTCTCTTAAACTTTTAATCTTTTGCTTATTTATTTTTAATATAGGATTCCCTTTTTCATCTTTCAACTTAATTGGAACCTTCTTTAAACGCAATCCAAAAGCAACATTATCATAAACATCTAAATGTGGAAATAAAGCATACCTTTGAAAAACCATATTAATAGATCTTTTATTAGGCGGCATACGAGTAATTTCTCTTCCTTTTAAGAACACTTCACCAGATGTTGGGAATTCAAAACCTGCAATCATACGTAATGTTGTAGATTTACCACAACCACTAGGTCCTAAAAGAGTAACGAATTCACCCTTATTAACATAAAAGTTAAAATCATCAACAACTGTTACACCATCGAATATCTTAGAAACATGTCTAAGATCAATAATATAAGAATTATCGGCCATTTTTTTAACCCTCCAAATAAAGCTATTCTTGGCCCTCAGACAGGTACCGCAAATATACGAAAAATATATTCTTAAAATAACATAAAATCAATAAAAAAATTCAACAAAAAAATGCGTATTTTCAAAAGTGGGGATTTAATCGGCACTATCGATTAAACTTTAACTTTTTTTAACGCATTTTTTGATGAAATTTTAATAATATTTTAACAATCTTTTTCTTAGAAAATTTCTTCTCTAATTATTGTTTCATTTTTATCTGGTCCGACACTAACCAAAATTGCTTTAACTTTTAAGAAATTTTCAATAAATAAAATGTATTCTTTTGCATCACTTGGGAGTTCATCAAAACTCTTACATTTGGAGATATCTTCATCCCAAGATTTAAATGTTTTATAGATTGGTTTGCAACGTTTAAGTTCATCAAGATCTGCAGGATAATAATCAATAACCTTTCCATCAAGTTCATAGTCGGTGCAAACTTTAATTTCTTTTAAACCACCTAAAATATCAAGGAGCATGAGTGAAATATATTTGAACCCATTAACATTTTTAGAATATCGAAGTTGAACTAAGTCTAACCAACCAACTCTTCTTGGTCTATGAGTTACTACACCATATTCATGACCTTTTTCACGAATTAAATCACCAATTTCATTATCTTGTTCAGTTACAAAAGGACCTTCACCAACTCTAGTTGTATAAGCTTTAACAATTGCAACTATACCATCAATATAACCATAACCAATTCCACTACCTGTGATTGCTCCGCCACTAGTTGTATTTGATGATGTAACATAAGGATAAGTTCCAAAATCAACATCTAACATAGTTCCTTGTGCCCCTTCAAATAAAACTTTTTTATTTTCTTCTTTAGCTTTTGCAAGAATTGTTACAGTATCTTTAATAAGTGGTTTAATTGCGTCTTTAATTTTCTCATATTTTTCGATTGAATCATCAACATTGATTGCTTCGCCACCATATTTTGTAATTTCTTCATTCTTTTCAATTAAATGTTCTCTATAAAGTTTTTTAAAATCATCACGAATAAAATCACACATTCTTAAGCCATCACGTGAAATTTTATCGGTATAGCAAGGACCAATTCCCTTTTTAGTAGTTCCAATTTTCTTATCTTTTAAATAAGCCTCTTTTAGACCGTCAAGAGCAAGATGATATTCAAGATCTAAATGCGCTCTGCTTGAAATAACTAAATTTTTACAATCATATCCAGCCTCTTGTAAACCTTTAATTTCATTATATAAAGCAAGTGGATTTACAACCATTCCATTCCCCAAAATATTTAACGTATTTTTATTGAAAATACCACTAGGAATAGTTTGTAAATGATAAGTTTTGTCATTAAATTTAACACTATGACCTGCGTTATTTCCGCCTTGATATCTTACTACAATATCTGCTTTATTTGAGAAATAATTAGATACTTTCCCTTTTCCTTCATCACCCCATTGAGAGCCAATAACTAAAATACAATTCATATTAAATACCTACTTTCTTATATATTTTTTCGATGTTTTTAAATACATACTTATAATCAAATAATTCTTCAATTTCGTCTTTATTTATCATTGATAAAATGAATTCATCATTAAGCATTAAATCTTTTAAATTAACTTTTTCATCCATTGCTTTGAATGCTAATTTTTGAATATGGTCATAAATTTCTTCACGAGAAATTCTAGCATTATCAATTATATAGTTCATAACTCTTCCGCTATAAATAACTCCATAAGTTGAATTAATGTTTTCAAGCATCCTACCTTCATGAATTATTAAATTAGACACTATGTTGTTGAGTCTTTTAGCCATATATGCAACCAAATCCATTGCATCTGGAAGATACATTCTTTCATTTGATGAATGAGAAATATCTCTTTCGTGCCACAAATTATTATTCATAATTGCGATATTAAAGGAATTTTCAACCATTCTTGAAAGACCACAAATATTTTCACACCCAACAGGATTTCTTTTATGTGGCATTGCACTACTTCCTTTTTGATTTTTATCAAAATATTCATTAACTTCGTTAATTTCCGTTTGGGATAATAATCGAATTTCAGTGGCTATTTTTTCAAATAATGAAGCAATTAAGACAAGCGAAGCAACATACCCGGCTATTCTATCTCTCGATAAAACTTGCGTTGCAATATTAGGTCTTGATAATTCAAGATCTTCAGCAACAAGTTCTTCAAGTTCGTAAGGCACGTTTGAAAAATTGCCGACAGTTCCACTAATTTTTGCAACCTCCACATTTTTTCTTTCATTATTGAATCTATCAATATCTCTATTTAATTCATCAATATATAAACACCATTTAAGGCCAAAAGATGTTACCTCTCCATGAATCCCATGAGTCCTTCCAATAATTGGCGTAAATTTATATTGAATTGCTTTTTTAATTAATGTTTTCTTAAAATCATCAAGTAATCTAGAAATATAATCATTTGCATGTTTAATGCTCAAAGATAGGGCTGTATCAACGACATCGGTTGAAGTTAGATTATAGTGAATCCATTTCTTTTCGTTTCCTAATTCTTCGCTTAAGGACCTAGTGAAAGCTATAACATCATGCTTGGTTTCGGCTTCTAAATAATTAATTCTGCTAACATCAACTTTTGCTTTCTCTTTAATTTTTAAGTAATCATTTTCAGGAACAATACCAAGTCTTGTATATGCTTTTAAAACAGAAAGTTCAACACTTAAAAAATTGTTATAACGACTTTCTAATGAAAAATAATCAGATATTTCTTTAACATTATAACGATCAATCATAGGACTCCTCCTAAATAAAGATTATTGTAATATTCACCGAAAAATAATGGCTTTATTACCATAAAAATATATCACTAATAACCAATTTAAACAACGCGTTTATATATTGAATTGTCAATTTTATTATGATATATTATTTGGGCTGGTCCTATAGCTCAGCTGGATAGAGCAACAGCCTTCTAAGCTGTGGGTCAGGCGTTCGAATCGCCTTAGGATCACCAATCAAAAAATAATAAGGATGAATTAATAAAATTCATCTTTTTTTAAACTCTTTTTTGATAAAATTTTAAAAAAACTATATACGAAGTCGCTTCTTTTTTAAAAAATATATATTTTGTGCTAAAATATTTTTTAAAGGGAAGGAAATTTTATTATGAAACTTTTTAAAAAATTCCTAGCCGAAATTATTGGGACTTTTGGTCTCGTAGTTTTTGGTTGCGGAGTGGCTGTTCTTTTGGGTCTATGGGGAACTGAAAATCAAAATTTAGTTATTAATGATTTAGTAATTGCGCTTGCTTTTGGTTTGTCATTGGTTTGCATGGCCTATTCAGTCGGAAATGTTTCTGGATGTCATATAAATCCAGCTGTATCTCTTGGCGTATTATTTTCTAATTATTTAAAACCAAAAGATAAAAGAAATTTCACGTTTATTGATTTTTTAGTTTATGTTGTAGCACAAGTTATCGGTGCTTTTGCGGGATGCGGAATTCTTTGGTTACTGTTTGGAAACTGTAATTATGGCGCAAACCAAGCTAGCGACTTTTTGAAAAATATAAACGGTGATTATTATATAATTTCAGCTTTTGCAATTGAAACATTATTAAGTGCAGTTTTTGTCTTTACTGTACTTGGTGTCACATCTCAAGAAAAATTTGAAAGAAAAGCTGGACTTATAATTGGTTTAGCATTAACTTTAGTTCATATTTTTGGAATCCCATTTACAGGAACTAGTGTCAACCCAGCAAGATCTCTTGCTCCTGCAATTTTTGCTTATTTATATGATTATAATAGTGAACCTTTAAATGAATTATGGATTTACATTTGTGGACCATTCTTAGGTGCTATTATTGCTGCCTTCTTATATTGGTTAATTACTTTTACAAAAAATAAAAAAGAAGAAAATAAAGAAGAGGTTGTTTCAGAGGAAAAACCAGTTGTAGAAGAAAAAGTTGTTCAACCAGTCGAAGAAACTCCAGTCGTGAAACAAGAAGTTAAAGCAAAAGAAGAAAAATTAGAAATTCAAAGAGTAAGTTTTGAAACTAAGCTTAAAAAAGCTAATAAAGACTTAAAGAATAAATATCAATTAATTAAAAATGAGCTATTATCCTATGGCGTTAAGTCTCGTGTTAGCTTTAACGGAGATACATATAGACTTCATAGAGTTCAATATGCATTTATTACTCTCAGAGGAAAATCTCTTAAACTTTACTTAAAACTTGATCCTAAAAAATATAAAGATTCACCAATGCCAATTAAAGATGAATCAAGCAAGAAAAAATACGAATCCATTCCAGCTGTTATCAAAATCAAGAGTGATTTAAGCGCAAAACGTGCAATAGCCCTAATTGCTGACACAATGAAAGAAGCTAATATTTCAAAGAAAGTTAGTAAAGAAAAGTAGGAATTTAACAAAAAAGAAATGCAAATCGCATTTCTTTTTTTAATAACATCGTGTAAACTTATTAACTTTGATGTTTGTTATGTTTGTAACATTCTCCACTAATTGAATTTTTAGCTTATAGGAATTATAATTTGTGGAGCAAAAGAGGACTTATATTATGAAGAAATCACTTAGCGGAATTAAACCAACCGGAAACTTAACATTAGGAAATTATATAGGTGCATTAATGCATTTCAAAGATTATCAAGATGAATACGAAAATTATATTTTTGTTGCCGATTTACACGCATTAACTTTGCCTATCGACCCTCAATTTTTGCATGATAATACAAGAGATATCGTTGCATTTTATGTTGCCGCAGGTTTGGATCCAAAGAAAACAACAATTTTCCTTCAAAGTGATGTATCAGCTCATGCTGAACTTAATGCAATTGTTCAAAATTACTTATACATGGGCGAACTTTCAAGAATGACTCAATTCAAAGAAAAAAGCCAAAAATTAAACCAAAACGCAATTGGTCTTGGATTATTTGCATATCCAGTTTTAATGGCTGCCGATATTATTCTTTATGATGCAGATATTGTTCCTGTTGGCGAAGATCAAACTCAACATGTTGAACTTTGTAGAACCTTAGTTCATAGAATGAATGAAAGATATAAAGAAGAAGTATTTAAAATGCCAAAAGCAGTCACCCCTAAAGTTGGCGCAAGAATTATGTCTCTAAGTGACCCAACCCATAAAATGTCCAAATCAGATCCAAAAGGTGATATTTTCTTAAAAGATGATTTAAAAACAGTCAGGAAAAAGATTATGTCTGCAGTAACTGATATGGATAACAACATCGTTTACGATGTAGAAAACAAGCCTGGGATTTCTAACTTAATGACAATTTATGCATGTCTCAAAGGCATAAGCATCAAAGATGTTGAGGAAGAATTTAAAAATTGCCATCGTTATGGAGATTTTAAAAAAGCTGTTGCAGATGTAGTTTGCGGAACTCTCGAACCATTCCAAGACAAATATAAAAAAGTATTAGAAAGTGGCGAAATTGATACAATCCTTAAAGAAGGAGCGTTAAAAGCAAGCAAGATTGCAAACCAAACATTATTAAGAGTCAAAAAAGCTGTAGGTTTGTATACCCATGACTAATTTAGATAATAAATATTTAATTGCATCCGATTTAGACGGAACATTATTAACTGATAATAAAAAATTAAGGTTTAAAACTAGACTATATTTAAAGAAATTAGAAGAAAACGGAAATATAGTCATTTTGTCAACTGGAAGACCTGTAAGAACTGCCATTTATTTCTATAAAAAATTAAAAATTAATTCACCTATTATTTGTTATAATGGAGCCTACTCTTTTAACCCAAACAATCCATCATTTAAAGCAATTTCATATCCTATTAAAAAAGAAGTCATTATTAAACATTATTCATATTTTAAAGAACATTTTGCAGATTCGGTTCTTTGTGAAAGCTTGGATTATATTTATTATGATGGCAAAAAAGAAATATTTGGTTTTACACTAATTAGAGATATAAACGATCCAAAATTTATGCCAAAAGAAATTGATGGTGATATTGCTAAAAATCTAAAAGATGATGTCTATTGTTTTATTTTGCATTCTTTAAATAATACAGAAAAATTTGTTAAAGAAGTTCAAGAATATGTCGCAAAAAATATGCCCGATTATATAGTTGATTTTTGGAATGAAAATCGTTATTTCGAAATACGACATAAAGGGGTGAACAAAGCTTCCGCTATTAAAAAAATAAATGAATTATATAAAATCAAAGAAGATAATATTTTAACATTTGGTGACTCAACAAATGACAAAGAGCTTGTTACATCATTTAAACATGGTTTTGGGATGAAAAACGGAAAAGATTATCTTAAAACCCATAATTCCACCAAAAAAGACAACAACCACAATGGCGTTGTCTTTGAAATAAAATCATTTTTAAAGTCTAGAGTTTAACTTCTAAATCCTTTAAAACTTCTTCATAAATTTGATCGCATTTTGCTTCAGCAACACTTGGATCATCAACCACAACTTCTATATAGAATTTAATTTTTGGTTCAGTTCCTGATGGTCTAATACAAACCACCGTTTTATCAGAAAGATAATATTTGACTAGATCACCAGCTGGGATTCCTTGAATATCTTCAATCAATCTTGTAGCAGTATAGTAACGTTTTCTATCAAAATAATCTTCAAATTTGACAACATCCTTACCACCAATTTGCTTTAATGGATCGTGAATTGCACGATTCATTATTTCTTGCATCTTTTGTGCGCCTTTAGACCCTTCCAAGTAAATGTTATAGAGTTTATTTTTATGATGACCAAATCTTTTCCCTAGGTTATTATAAACATCAACTAAATTAAGACCTTGTTTATGATAGAAAAGAGCCATTTCACAATATAACAAAATTGCTTGAATACCATCTTTATCTCTAACAAATGCTTTTGGTAAGCATCCATAAGATTCTTCATAACCAAATTCATAAGTTGGCCCATTATGAATTTCATAATAATTGATTCTATCACCAATATATTTAAACCCAGTTAATACCTGTTCAGTTTTAACACCATATGATGCAGCAATTTCTTTGCCAAGCTCACTTGTAACAACAGTATTAAACATAATACCATCTTTACTTAATAAACCTTTTTTCTTTTTTTCACTAAATAAATAGTCCATTAATATTGCAGCTGATTCATTGCCAGTAATCAAAGTGTACTCTCCATCCTTATTTTTGCATGCAAGACCAACTCTATCACCATCTGGATCAGTCATACAAATTAAATCCGCATCGATTTCTTTTGCAAGTTTAATTGGTTCAATAAATGCTCTTGCATCTTCTGGATTTGGTGAAAGCGTTCCGCTAAAATCAGGATCAGGTTTACATTGACTTTCAACAGGATAGACTTCATATCCACAAGCTTTGAAAACACGCATAGCATTTACATAACTTGTTCCATGATTTGGAGTATAAACAATTTTAAATCCTTTTTTATCTAAAAATGGATTGACTTGGATGCTTTCGCATAATGAAACATAAGTATCATCCACTTCTTTTTCAAGTATGATTTGTTCTCCTCTATTCAAACCATGAGGAACTTCAACTTCTAATTCATTTGGCAATTTATTAATAATTTTAATTAAAGGCTCGATTTTTGATGGAACCATTTGACAACCAGTTTCATCATAAACTTTGTAACCATTATATTCTTTTGGATTATGTGAAGCAGTAATCATAATACCAGCATCACACTTTTTATATCTAACTGCGTATGAAAGTTCAGGTGTTGGTCTAAGCGAATCAAATAAATATGTCTTTATGCCCATTTGATTTAAAATATCACTACATTCAAGAGCAAATTCCCTTGAAAAATGGCGATTATCATGAGAAATAGCAACACCCTTTTCTCTAGCATGCTGATGGAATTCTTTTAAATAAATACCAAGTGCAACTGTTACTCTTTTAACGGTAAAATAATTCATCCTATTGGTTCCAGGTCCAAGAATACCTCTTAACCCACCCGTACCAAATTCAATATCTTTAAAAAATGCGGCGTCTTTCGTAGCATCATCCATGTTTTTTAAGATTTCTTTATCTTCTGTGCTTACTTTTTCGCTATTTAGCCAACGACTATAATTTTCAATCGTCTTATTTTCCATAAAAACTCTCCCTAAGTTCCTATAAAATATTATATCTTATTTACATCATAAATAAAGTTCAATAATTGTAGGATTTGTCGCTCCTTTTTGGGAAGTTCAGCAATGAACTCCTTATTATTCAAATATGACAAAGTTCCGTTTACTTCAGCAAACTTAATCTTATAAGAATGCAAAAATTGATTTTCAAATTTATATTTTTTATAAAATTCTTTGTTAAAAGCAAAATTCCCATACTTGGCATCTCCAACTATAGGATGATTAATGTATGAAAGATGAACCCTAATTTGATGAGTTCTTCCAGTTAATAAATGGATTTTAGCAAGGCTCATTTCATCATTGGAACAAATCACTTCATATTCGGTTTTTGCCTCTTTTCCTCCATCTTTTTTGCTTGCAACACATACTAGATTTGTTTTCGCATTTTTTAATAATGGTGCATCAATTGTTCCTTTATTGCTTTTAATTTTTCCAACTACCAAAGCTAGATAATATTTTTCTAAATTATCTCTAGTTTTAAACATTTCTCCTAGTTCTTTTGAGGCAGCAAGTGTTTTTGCAAATATACACACCCCGCTTGTATTCCGATCAAGTCTATGAACTGGCGAAGGAACAAAATCTAAGCCATCATTTTTAAACTCTTTTTTATGGATTAAATAAGCTCTAACATAGTTCGTTAAAGTGTTATTTTTCTCGTTTTCATCTTTAACAACTAAAATTCCAACCGGTTTATTCAATACTAAAATATTTTCATCTTCATAAATAATATCTAAATTATATTTTATGTTTTCTATTTCTTTTGGATCATTAAATTCATCAACTTGTTTATCTGTTACATATATTTCAATAAGATCCCCATCCTGTAATATATAATTTTCTTTTACCCAATGGCCATTAACTTTTACATCCTTTTTTCTAAACGTTTTATATATAAACGATAAAGGTGCTTTGTTAAAATATTTCTTAACAAATTTATCTATCCTTTGATTTTCGTTATCTTTAGTAATTTTTATTGATTTCATAAAGAATAATTTACCATATTTATGGTGTATTTAATAAACTTTTTTGATATAATCATTAAGCGTTCATATAAATGAATGTTGGAGAAATACCCAAGAGGCTGAAGGGGTGGGCTTGGAAAGCTCATAGGTCTGTAACAGGACGCGAGGGTTCAAATCCCTCTTTCTCCGCCAAATATTGCGTTTTAAAAAGATGCACAACCGTGCATCTTTTTTTATTTCTTTTCTTCCGGAACTACAGTAGAAACTACAGGAGCTTCACTTATAGTTGAGGCTGTTTCAACTTTGTTTTGAGCTTCAACCATTTTCTTTAATCTTTGCTCTTTTCTTGCTTGTCTTTCCTTATCACGATCTTCATTTCTGCTAGCAAGTGATAATGTAATTGCGATAATTATTGCACCGATTAAAAGCAATACTATTCCCCAGAAAATAAATCCAAGTGGTCTATTCCCAAAAAATGATTTAAGTCTAGCATCTCCTAAAAGAATTGGATTCTTTGATGGGGCTATATTTATACTGCGACCAATAATATCGAGTACATCAAAAACTAAGCCAGTAATAAATAAAACTGCGCCAATTACAAACCATACAATTTGTTTTGTAGAAAAGGATCTAAAAAATAACTTCAATCCCTTTACTTCTTTTTTCTCTAAATTTTTATTAGCCACGATAATACCTTCAACTTAAAAATTATTTGGTTCCATCGCCATCATTATCATGATTGGCTTCTGGCTTTGCTTCTTCGGCAGCCTTAGCCTTCTTCGCTTCTTCTTGAGCTTTTTCGTTATCAGCAATTAATTCCTTGAGAAGTGGTTCATATGTTTCTTTCCAACCTTTTTCTGCATCTTCAACAAAAACGTGTAATTCAATGCCGATTTCATTATACACATCTTGGAAAGTCTTTCCTTTTGGGAGATCTCTCTTGCCGGTCATCATTTCAATATATTTGAAAATTTCATCTAAAGCATTTGTATAGATTTCATCTGTACATGTTGCTTGTGATCTAACAAGATTTAATAAACCAACAAGCTTATTTAAATCTTGTTGAATGAAATTGCTTTGAGGTGAAGGTTGACCTTTTGTTTCTCTCATAGCTTTATTGAATTCTTCAAATTGCACTCTAACCTCGTTAATTAAAGTCATTAAAGCAACAGCGCGATAAAATCTTTCATCAGCTTTTAATAAAGCAACAACTCTATCATCTTTAAGATTGTTTTGTTCGGCATATTGTTCATGAATACGAATAACATTATTTAATGATTCGTGAAGTGGAATTACTCCTTCGAAAATTTTAATATTTTGAGCATGATCAACTCTAATACCATCATTAGCTTTTTTAATAACTGATGAAGTATCACTATAGAAATCTTCTCCAAATTTTTCGCATTCTTTTAAGAGTGCTTGACCCTTCTCGCCATTTTGATCGATAAAAACTTTTAAAGGTGAATTAACTTTAACTTCATTAACAACACCATTACGTTTGTAATCATAGAATTTTTCTTCATATTTGTCTCTTGGTAATGTGTACTCTAAGGTATCTCTAATAAGTGAATTGTAATAAACCAATGATACAATAACTCTACTAATTGTTTGCATATTAATAATCCTCTCCTATGCATCTTTGTGCACTACATAGTATATAATACTATTTTTTTATAATATATCTACTTAAATCTTCGTATTTAGAAATGGTAAATTTTGCATATTTTCTAATAACTTCAGGGGCTTTAGCCATACAGAAACTGGTCTCTGGGAATTCTTTAAACATCGAAATATCGTTACCACTATCACCAACTACGCAAATCTCATCATCCTTGATATTTTTAATATTGCAATAGTCTCTAATTCTTAAACCTTTATTACAATCTTTTGGAGTAATTTCAATAACCTGATTACACCAAGAAGATTCGATATTACTAAAAGCATTACGAATCATTTTATTAAGTTCCATTGCTCGTTTTTTCTTACGTGAAGTTACTC
>CAVEUG010000046.1:0-7825 GCA_963618895.1 Slackia isoflavoniconvertens
TCATCAAATTGTTTTTGTGTTTCATCATCGTCAACATCTTGCAAATAACGAGATAAATTTTCATCTGCTATTTTTGCTTCGTCGGTTGGTTTTTCATTCTTATTGCTTATTTTTAAATATTTTCTTAATAAAAATACTATAAGAGCAATAATACCAAAAAATGCGACTAATCCGAGTAAAATCCAAAGAACACTAAGATTGCTAGCTAAAATAATTAATTTCATTTTTATTAACCTTTCTTAACTGGAGTATAAATATATTTATTCTTTAACAATTCTTTTCTATAGTAACCAAGATAAACTAAATGATCCATACTACTTCTAGCAGTTTCATAAGCACATCCTAATTCTTTTTTATATTGAGAAATTGTATAATTCATGCCTAAAGTGCAATGTCTTGCATAGAAATAAGCTTGACCACGACTTAAACTTGGATTTAATTCCATTAAATGATTTTCAAGTCTAACAGCTTCTTCTTCATTTAAGCCTGTAGGTAAATTTGAAATAGCAATCGATTGGTTATAGCCAATTACATCACTACTACTTTGAACTTCAGCTTTATGTTCAGGAATGGCATTTTCAGCATAGGAAGGAATGTTTTTAAATGATTCGCTATTACTATAATTGACACTTTTAATCTTATTTAAAATATTTTTCTCTTCAGGTTGATTAATTTCAAAGTTTATTGTAGATTTTTGAGCATTAAATAATGCATCTTGCATTTCTTGAAGCATTGGATCAGCTTTTTCGAGAACATAATCAACTAAATATGTTAAATCAAAAGATTTTTGTGATTCAATAATTTCATTTTCTAATTCTTCTTTATTTGAAATTAAATCTTCAAAATCAATTAAGGCGCTATAACCACCAATATCATTTAAAGCTAACACCTTTTTCATGACCAAAGTTGCAATTTCTTCGGTGTATTCATCAAAAGGTTTAACATAATAAATAAAATAGAATGCACTTAAAGCTCTAATAAACATCGAAACATGCGAAGTTTCTAAGAAGGAATATAATTGTTGCATATTGCCTTCAATGCTATTTACAGGAACTCCTAAATAAATTTTTCCAATCAAGGTTTTACTCATACTTCCTTGAACTTCTTCAGTACGATAAAATTTATTTAATTCAGATGTTCCAATTAAAAGTCCGTAATATTTGCTTAATAATTCATCATTTATTGGAGCAAGAGGATTTTTTTCAATATCTAAAAGACATTGATAATATCTATTTAATATCATTAAATCTGGCGATAATGTCGAAACATTTCCGCTAACAATATTACCAATGACATTATCATCTAATTTAAGACCATATCTTCTAGCAACACATTGTAAAATTTTAATATAAGATATATGTTTTAAATAAGCACTTTCAGAAGGATTTTTAATTTTTTCAAAACTTGTAGATAATTTTGATAATTTGCGATCAATAGTACAAAGTCTATCACTCATATTAGGAGTAATACACACCGAATATGGGGTATTATTTATATGTTTTAATGGCAAAATAACTGAAAAATTTGATCTATATTCTAAAACTGAATTCCAAATACTGTCGATCAAAGGCGTTTTCATCGCTTCTGCAACCTCTTTTTTTGAACAATATTTTTCATTGCTAAACTTGATAGCAAGTTGACTATTATTCATGCAATTTATCCTCCTGAAATTAATTATTTTAATTATAAATTTAACTATGAAAATTTACAATTAATATTAACTATTTTTTTACTAGAAATCGACTATCTAAATTACTCATCATCATCGATTGAAAGAATAGACATAAATGCTTCTTGCGGAACTTCAACAGAACCAATAGCTTTCATACGTTTCTTTCCTTCTTTTTGCTTCTCTAATAATTTTCTTTTTCTAGTAATATCGCCACCATAACATTTTGCTAAAACATCTTTTCTAACGGCTTTAACATTTGCTCTTGCAATAACTTTCCCACCAATAGCGGCTTGGATTGGGACTTCAAATTGTTGCCTTGGAATAACTTCTTTTAGCTTACTAACAAGTCGTAATGCACGATTATATGCGCTACCTCTATATACAATTGAAGATAAAGCATCAACAGGTTCGCCATTTAACAAAATGTCCATTTTAGTTAAATTAGTAGCTCTATAATCAGCCAATTCATAATCTAATGAAGCATAACCTTTTGAATAACTTTTGAGTTTATCAAAGAAATTAAAAATAATTTCACATAATGGCATGTCATATTTGAGAATATTACGAGTATCATCGAAATATTCTAAATCTTTATATACGCCTCTTCTATCCTGACAAAGTTGCATTAATGGACCAACAAATTCTTTTGGAGTCATAATTTCAACTGCAACAAAAGGTTCTTCGATAGACGAAACCTTGCTAGGTTCAGGTAAATCACTAGGATTTGTTAATGTCATTTGCTCACCAGAAGTCAAATTAACTTTATAAATAACCGATGGAGCCGTTAAAATTAAATCTAAACCATACTCTCTTTCAAGTCTTTCTTGAATAACATCCATATGTAATAAGCCTAAAAATCCACATCTAAAACCAAATCCAAGGGCTTGAGAAGTTTCTGGTTCATAAACAAGAGATGCGTCATTTAAACAAAGTTTTTCAAGAGCAACTTTTAAATCTTCATATTTTTGTGAATCGGTTGGGTAAATACCGCAATAAACCATAGGGGTTATTTTACGATAACCTGGTAATTTTTCTTTAGCAGGATTATCTGTTTTTGTAATCGTATCACCAACCATAACATCTTTAATATCTTTGATTTGTGCACATAAATAGCCAACTTCACCACAATATAAAGCATCACTTTTAATTTCTTTAGGTGTTCTGATACCAAGTTCTGTAACAACATAATCCTGATTATTTGTCATTAAATGGATTTTATCGCCAACTTTAACACAACCATCTTTAACTCTAATAAAAACGACTACTCCACGATAAGAATCATAGAAACTATCAAATATAAGTGCTTTTAATGGATTATCGTTATTTCCGCTAGGAGCAGGTACTTCTTGTACTATTTTTTCTAAAACATCTTTAATACCAACGCCAGTTTTGGCACTAACTAAACAACTATCATCACCATCAAGTCCTAATCTATTGGTGATCTCTTTTTTACATAAATCAATTGATGCGCTAGGCAAATCAATCTTATTTATAACAGGAACAATCCATAAATCATTATCAACAGCCAAATACATATTAGCTAATGTTTGAGCTTGAACGCCTTGCGTTGCATCAATTAAAAGCAAAGCACCTTCACAAGCAGCTAAACTTCTACTAACTTCATAACTAAAGTCGACATGCCCTGGGGTATCAATTAAATTAAAAACATATGTGTTACCATCATCTGATTTATATTCAACAGTGACAGCATTCAACTTAATGGTAATTCCTCTCTCTCTTTCTAAATCCATAGAATCTAAAATTTGGCTTACCATCTCTCTTTTTGTAATTGTGTTAGTAAGTTCTAAGATTCTATCGCAAAAAGTAGATTTACCATGATCTATATGTGCTATAACGGAAAAATTTCTAATCTTACTTTGTTCGTACTTCATTGTGAGAGATTATATCATAGAAAACTATTCTTTATAAAAAGAATTTAATTCTTTTTTTAAATCATTAGCGGAATTAATAAATTTATTATTTTGCCAATTGTTTTTAAACAAAAATTCATATGTCTTATAAGCATAACGTTCATCAATCAATAAAGCTACACCTCTATCGTTTTCACCTCTAATAAGTCTTCCAACAGCTTGCATAACTTTATTGATACCAGGGTTCACGTATGCAAAAGTATAGCCATCGAGGTCATTATTTGAATAATATTCTTTAATTAAATTGTTTTCAAAATTTACTGATGGCAAACCAACTCCCACTATCACCACACCTATTAATCTATCAGAAACAAGATCAATACCTTCACTAAAAGAACCACCCAAAACACAAACCCCCAAAGTAGTTTTGCTAGGATTTTCTACAAATTTATTTAAAAATTCATTTTTTTCATTATTCTTCATAGATTCATCTTGATAAATGATATTTATGTTATTATTTTTGTATTTAAATTTTATCATCTTTAAATATTCAAAAGATGGCACATAAACAATATAATTTCCTTTTCTATATGATACAAAATTATCTATATTTTCAATAACTTGATCTAATGTATATTGTCTATCTTTGTATTTTGTAGATATCTTGGAATTTACCAAAATTTTTAAATTATTTTTTTCAAACGGAGAAACTAATTCAATAGAATTATATTCAGTATTTCCAAAAATCATTTTTTTATAATAATCAATTGGAGTTAAAGTTCCACTAAACAATATAGTTCCTTCACAATTATCTACCCTATCTTTTAAGTAAATTGAAGCATCTATACATTTTAAAATAATGTTAAAATCATCCTTTGTTTCACGATTGAAATATATACGATAGTTATCGTCTAAATAGTCATATATGGTTAAAAACTTATGCACTTCCAAAGAAAATTCTTTGCTCCATTTTATTTTAAATTTTGGATGTTTTTGTTGGTAATCTTTTATTGCTGTTTTGAATTTGTTTAAATGATCAATAAAATATTCATCAATTTTTTCTAAAAGAAGATTATCTTCATCTGATTGAAATTGACTAAAAAGTTCAAAATCTTCATCTAATTTTTCAATAACACTTTTAAATGACTTGGTTTTTATTTTTGAATAATCTTTTTTTGCAACTAAATAATTTTTATAATTTAAAGAAGTTGAATACATATCTCTGCTACGATCAACTAAATTATGCGCTTCATCAATCATTAAAAATTTAGTGTATTTGTAATCGAGTTCGTCAAAAAACCTTTTTAAATAACTAATTGGATTAAAAACATAGTTATAATCGCAAATAATGAAATCACAATATAATGAAATATCTAAAGATAATTCAAATGGACATATAGAATTTTCTAATGCTATTTGTCTGATTTTATCAGAATTAAAGTTCTCATTTTCTAAAATAATTTTTGAAAATATTTTACTTAATTTTGTATAGTAATCTCTTGCAAATGGACAGACATCTGGGTTACATTCTGGTAAGCAACCATGATTTTTATTCGCACACATCTTCTCTTTTGCTATTATTTCGCAACTTAAAATTTGCAATCCAGTATCTCTTAACTTTTCTAAGCAATCATTTGCACTTTTGAATCCACTATTTTTTGCACACAAGAAAAACATTTTATCTGTTTTAGATTTTAAAGAACCTTTAAGCGCTCCAAATATAACACTAATTGTTTTTCCTAATCCCGTACTTGCTTCAATAAATTTGCAATCTTTATTAATAATGGTTTGTTCACTATTTTTTATTATTTCACTTTGACCTTTTCTTAAAGAAAAAGGGAAAACTAATGATTTAATCGATTTTTCTTTAGATTTCTTTTTATCGTTTACAATCTCATAAAAATCAATATATTGGCTTATTAAATTAGAAACCTTAATTTCTAAATCACAAAAATTATATTCAAAATATTTAAACAATTGTTTTCTATTGTTTTGAGATATGTAAGTTAATCTGATATTTATTTTTTCTAAATTATGTATTTTTGCATACATATAAGCATAGCATTCAGCTTGACCTAAATGCCACTCTTCATTAGTATCATTAAAATCAATTAATGATGAATTTGTCGACTTTATTTCATCAATAGTTACTGGATTATCAAGTATGACACCATCAGCTCTACCATGCAAAATAATGTCATAAATTCCAAATTTGATCGTTGTTTTTAAATCTACCTCACTAATATAATCGCTATTTTGTTTCTTTTGAAAATTTCGATGAATTTTAGAGCCTTCTTCCATAGTGTCAGAATTAAAGATTCTATCATCTATATCGCCTTTTCTTAATAAAAAATCGACTAATTGGTGTACGCTTAATTTAATTGTGATAGACATTATTTGATAACATCGCCTTTAATAAATAAATCTCTATTGCCATTATAAAAATCTGAGATTGCCATCATTTTCTTTCCTGGTTTTTGTATAGATGTAATTTGAAGAGATTTTTCACCGGTTCCGATATATAAACCAGTTTTATCATATTTATATATTTCACCAATATTATACTTATTTTCTACTATTTTACTACTACCAACCTTATAATTGATGTCTTTGTAAGTAAAATAACAACCAGGTTCAGAATTTAATGCTCTAATCTTATTGTGTATATTAAATGCACTATCACTAAAAGAAATGATTTGATCTTCTGGCTTAATTTTTGCTGTAAATGTAACTAATTCTTCGTTTTGTTCAATTCCAGAATTATTTCCGTTTAAATAGTCAGGCAAACCCTCAACCAAAGTCTCGAATGCACAATCAGCCATTTTTAAAGTTAATGAATCTAAATTATCATCATCAATAATTTTAACTTCTTTTTTGTAATACATCTTACCAGCATCCATTTTGTCAACCATTTCCATTAATGTAATACCAGTTACTTCATCACCATTCAATAACGCATATTGCATAGGTGCTGCACCACGATATTTAGGAAGCAATGATCCATGTAAATTTAAACAACCAAAAACTGGAATAGTTAGCATGTCATGAGGAATAATTTGTCCATATGCTAACGTAATAATTAAATCTGGTTTTATATCTTTAATAAATTCAAATTCATTTCTTATTTTTATTGGCTGATATACAGGAATATTGTATTTGTTAGCAACCACTTTTGTAGGAACTGGTTCTAATTTCATTTTTCTACCAACTGGTTTATCAACTTGAGCCACCACTCCAACAATATTGTAGTTTTCTTTTATCAGCTTTTCTAAAACGATAGCACTAATTAATGGAGTGCCCAACCATAAAATTCTTATTTCTTTTGCATTAATTTCATTTTTCATAACATAAAGATTATACAACAAATATGTAAACTATATAACTTCATATATAAAAAAAGATAAATTTCTTGCTATATCTCTTTGCATTTTGTGCCTGTTTTGATATAATCTTAGTCGTATCGAAAGGATAGTGTTATGGCAAATATTAAATCACAAAAGAAAAGAATCATCACTAACGAAAAAGCACGTATTAGAAATGTTCATTACAAATCAAAATTAAGAACTGCTATTAAAGCTGTAAAATTAGATGTTGAGAAGAAAGATAAAGAAGCTGCTGCTAAAGATCTTAAACTTGCTGTTTCTTTAATTGATCGTTCAGTTGTTAAAGGTATTCAACACAAGAAAACTGCTGCTCGTCAAAAAGCTGAGATTCAACATTTAGTTAATTCTTTATAATAATAAAACTTCGTTGAATGCGAAGTTTTTTATTTATCAGAAATTTATTAAAAATAATTCAAAGCCATAATATTTGTTAATTTCACTATGCTTAATTGCCCTATCTAAATCATATAATTTTTTAAGAGCTTCTTTGATTAAAGATCTATCAATATTTTTGAAACTATTTAAATTCTTCATAACTACATATGGATTTTCACCAAGTTCAGAAGCAATTGTTCCATAAGATAATCCTTTTTTATTTAAATATAATGATTTATCCAATAATATTAATTGACTGCTAAATATCGAAATTAAAGAGACCGGATCAACATCTTTTGAAAACTGAATTTCCCTAAAGATTTGTATAGCCTTTTCTTTATTTTTGTGTAGTAAATTATTTTGAATTTCAAAAATATTATTAAATAAAGGCATTGCAACAACTTCTTTAACATCTTCTAATGTGATTTTATCTTGTTTATAAAGAATAAGTTTATTGCTTTCATTTATAAAAACACCAAAATCTCCACTACATCTTCTGCAAATTTCATCGATTGCATCTTGAG
>CAVEUG010000047.1:0-18411 GCA_963618895.1 Slackia isoflavoniconvertens
AAAATAAGTATAAATTTAGCCGCTTTTTATTTTATAAAAAACCTTTTACTTGCTATGGCAAAAACAAGTCAACTTGACTATAATAATTTCATGAAAAAATTATTTGATAAAATTACTAAAGATTCTTACTTTTTAAAAGGCACAATTGGATTAATGCTTTGTCTTTTTGCAATTTTTGGGGCATTAAATCGTGGATACGTATCAAGTTTTATAACATGGATTATTGCATTCTTTTTTGGATGGTTCTTCTATGTTTTTTATTTAATCGTATTTTTAGTTGGTATTAGATTATTATTCGCTAAAAAAGAATTTAAATTTCATTGGGGAATAACAATTGCTGGATTAATTGTTTGTCTTGTTGGTTGCTTAATTTTAGCTACAAACAATATTACTGGTTCAGGTAATGAAAATATGCTAACTTTTAAAAATTTTGGTGAAGAATTCTCGAAAAGTGTTCAAGGATTCCCTGTTTTAAACTACAATCAAATTTCTGGCGGATTCTTTGGATTTCTTTTTGTTGCATTATTAAATAGCGCAATTAAATACGTAGGAACTAACATTGTTGGTGGTGTTTTACTTGGCGCTGGTGTAATTTTAGTATTTATCAAGTCAATAATTCGTTTAGTTAAAAATATTAAGGAATATAAAAATCGTAATATTAAGAAAATGGAATCTGAGTTTAAAGAAGCAAATGATCAAACTGCTTTTACAACTACTCAAATCATGGAAAATTCAAGAGCAACAACTGTTATTACCCCTGATGCTGAAATTGCAAAAGAAAACACTCAATCAATTGCGATTCAAAATCCTAATGGTGGAGTTGGTGTTGGTTTAACAAGCATTAATAGAGCTCCTACTGGACTTAAAAAAGCTAAATTTTCAAATGTTGATTTATATGAGACTAATGATGAGACTACAACTTTAGAAGAAAAACCAGTTATTTCTTCGCCTGTTGAACAAACTTATGATCCAACTGTAGGTAACACTACCCATATTGAAAAAGATGAAGTTATTAAAAATGATGATATTCCTGTTGCTAAACCAGCAAATTTTAAAGAACATCATGCTTTAAATGAAGAAACTGTTAGATTGGCTAAATCACCTTATGAAAAATTAGATGGTGCAGCTTTAGATGAAAAAAAGAATGCTCCAAAAGCGCAACCAAACAAGCAAATTCATTATAATTACCCTCCTCTTAACTTATTAACTGATAGAGCATCAAATATGAATTCAGTTGATAATATCGAGGTTTGTCAAGCAAGAAGAGACTTGCTTAACGAAATTTTCCAGGAATTTGATATTCGTGGAAAAGTTGTTTCTTATACAATTGGACCAGTTGTAACTCGTTATGATATCGAAATGGATCGTGGTGAAACTTCCAAAGTTATTGAAAAATATCTTAATGATATTGCTGCAAAACTTGGCGGTATTCCTTGCAGATTTGTTTCAGTAATCGAAGGAAGAACTACAAGCGGCCTTGAAATTGCAAATAAAAAAGGATCCCTTGTTAATTTTAAGGATTGCCTTAAAAACTTAAGCAGGGAACCTGGAACTGAATTTCTAGTGCCATTTGGCAAAGACATTAATGGTAATTTTATTCAAGCTGATTTAAAAGATTTCCCACACTTATTAGTTTGTGGAACTACAGGTAGTGGTAAATCTGTATTTATGCATAGTTTATTGATGACATTAATTATGCGTAATAATTTAAATTCCTTAAAACTTGTTATTATTGACCCAAAACGTGTTGAATTTAATAAGTATAAAAATATTCCATTCTTACTTTGTAATCCTATAAATGTTGCTGATGAAGCCTGTTTAGTCATGAATGAATTATGCAATCTCATGGAAGAAAGATATGACTTATTTGATGAAAGTGGCGTCGAAAACTTAAAACAATATAACAAATATCTTGTTGATCATGGTAAACCAATTTTGCCTAGAATCGTTGTTTTAATTGATGAATATGCTGATCTTGTTGGCGAAAATAAGCGTTTACAAGAACCTGTCCAAAGACTTGCTCAAAAAGCTCGTGCTTGCGGTATTCACCTTATTATTGCTACACAACGTCCATCAGTTAATGTTATTACTGGTGTTATTAAAGGTAATATTCCAACACGTGTTGCTCTTCTTTGCTCATCTGTTTCAGATTCAACAGTTATTTTATCACAAGGTGGAGCTGAAAAATTATTAGGAAATGGTGATATGCTTGTTATGTCTCCATTAATTTCAAAAACTGGATTAACTCGTGTTCAAGGATCATATGTTGATAATGCTGAAATCAAAAATGTTTGTGATTATTTAAGAGATAATTATGGACCAATGTTTGATGAAAGATTTGTTGACATGAAACAAAAATCACAATTGGATACTTCTGAAATGCAAGAAGTTTCTTATGATAAGGCTGCTAGTGATGAAGAAAAATATGTCCAAGTTAGAGAAGACATTATGAGAAGAGAGTATGCTTCACTTTCATATATTCAAAGAACTTATGCAGTTGGTTTCCCTAAAGCTGGAAAGATGATTACTAGACTTATTAACGAGGGCGTTATTTCTTCTGAAGCAGAAGGAAATAAAGGATATAAAGTTTTACTTCATAGTGTAACACCCGAAGAAAGAACAGGTTCTGTAGAACAATCAACATTTGTTCCAAACAAAAATAACTATGATGAATAGAAGAAAAGACGGGATTAATTTTTATGATTAACACATTTTTTAGTGCAAAATTAACAAGTTATAACACCATCGCAGTTTTTATTTTTAGTGAAAATAGAAAACCTGAAAATAATAAAATTAAATTAATTAAAAATGACGAAGCAATCATTAATTTAGATATTGTTAAACAATCATTTATCAATGGTCTTGAATTTTATGAGTGTAGAACAAAAGAAAAGATTGTTTTAGGGAATGATTATTTTATTTCCATTGAATCTTTTGGAGTTACACCACTTATTTTAGATGATGCCACTTCATTTAAAAATTTTGATGATGATTACGCTTATCTTAAAGATGATTTAGGATTTACATATTCTAAAGAAAAAACTACTTGGAAAGTTTGGGCACCTCTTGCTTCTAAAGTTGTTTTATTTTTGAAAAAAGGTAATGAAAAATTTGAAACGTTTAAGATGGATAGAGGTGAAAAAGGCGTTTATTCATTAACTCTTTATGGCGATTATGATAATTATAAATATCGTTACCAAGTAACGAATAGTGGGCATTCTTCATTAACAACTGATCCATATGGTAAAGCCAGTACCGCAAATGGAAAAGATTCGGTAGTTGTCGATTTTTCAAGTATAGACATTGATTTAAATGAATACAATTTAAAAAAATATGATAATTATGTTGATACAATAATTTATGAACTTCATGTTCGTGATTTTACAATTGATGAAAACACAAATATTGTTAATAAAGGAAAATTTTTAGGATTGGTTGAAGAAAATAAAGTAACCAAAGGAAATAATCCTTGTGGTCTTGATTATTTAAAATCTTTAAATATTACTCATGTTCAATTATTACCGATTTACGATTATAAAACCGTTGATGAATTAAATCCTAATTCAAGTTATAACTGGGGATATGATCCTCAACAATATTTTGTACCTGAAGGAAGTTATTCAACTAACCCAAATGATGGATATAGTCGAATTGTTGAATGCAAAAAAATGATTGCAGCATTACATAAAGCTGGCTTAAAGGTTAATATGGATGTTGTTTATAATCATGTTTATAACTATGATTCTTCAGTTTTTGAAAAGATTGTTCCTAACTATTATTTTAGAAAACAGCATAATGGTTTACTTTCGGTTGCTAGTGGTTGTGGAAACGAACTTGATACAGAGCGTCCTATGGTCAGAAAATTAATTGTTGATTCATGTGTCCATTGGATTAAAGAATATGGCATAGATGGCTTTAGATTTGATTTAATGGGCTTAATTGATATAGACACCATTAAAGAAGTTACAAGAGCTGCTAGAAGCATTAAAAAAGATTTTATGATTTATGGTGAAGGATGGAATATGGCTTCATCACTAAGTGAAAGTAAAAGGTCTACTATATTAAATGCCTTTAAGATGCCTGATGTTGCCTTCTTTAATGATGCATATCGTGATATTGTTCGTGGTCCAAGTGGATTTGGTAAGAATGAAGCTGGATATATGCTAGGAAATTTAAATTATAAAGAAGGATTTAAATTTGCTTTACTTGGAAGCTGTGTAGAATTTTGTTACCCAAAGAGATTCTTAAGTGCAAATCAATCTATTAATTATGTCGAATGCCATGATAATGGTACTTTATATGATAAGATAAAATTAACTTTACCAGATATCGAAGAAGAAGAAGTTTTAAAAATCATTAACTCAATTAATGGCACAATTGCTTTATCATTTGGTGTACCTTTTTACCATGCGGGACAAGAAATTGGCTTAACAAAATTTGGTGAAGATAACACTTACAATAAAGGTGATAAATACAACAAATTTGATTGGGCATTATTAGATAAAAGATACGATATGTACCTATATTTTAAGTCAATGTTAGCATTTAGAAATGAGCATAGTAAATCTGCAAAAAGTGAAGATATAGAAAAGAACAATTACTTTATAAATTACGAAAAAGATGCAATTGGATTGAAGACAGATAAGAAGTTCATTACTGGCGAAAAAAGTGAATGTATTTTCATATTTAATCCAAACAATGAAGATATAAATATTGAATTAAAAGAATATTATATTATTCTTTGTGCACTTGCAGGATATTTAAAGAATAGTGCCCTTTACAGCGGGCAAAATGAGATCTTAGTATCTCATCAAGTAGAAGTGTTAGGACTAAAGAAAAAATGAGAAAGTATTTAAGAGCAGCTATAATAGTAGGGTGGCGAATTATTTTTGCATATTTCAATTGGATGATTCGTTTTTCAAAACACCCAGATAAGTATTCAATTGAAAAAAGATTTGATAAAATTCATCGTCTAAGCATCAAAGTTTTGAAGGCTTTGCATGTTGTTTATGATATTGATGGTTTAGATGATTTTTATAAGAATAAAAAACCTGGTGAAAATAGTTTAATTATTTGCAATCATCTTTCAGATGCAGATCCAATTGTTATGATGGCTCTAGCAAAATCTCCATTAACATTTGTTGCCAAAAAGGAATCTGAAGGATTCCCATTTGTCGGTAAAGTATTAAAAAGTATAGATGGGATTTTTCTTGATAGAAGCGATTTAAGACAAGAAGTTAAGCAGATTATGAAAGTTCAAGATATGCTTAAAAATTATCCAAATTTAGATATTGTTATCTTCCCAGAAGGAACAAGAAATAAAGAGCCTTTAAAAGATCCTTTAGAATTCAAACATGGTTCATTTAGACCAGCAATGAAAAATGGTGGTGATATTGCTGTTTTTTCCATGTATGGAACACAAAGAGTTCTTAATTATAAGTGCAAAAATAATTGGAATCCTGTTGAAATTAAATATCTTAAAACATTTACAAAAGAAGATTATAAAGACAAATCTACACCTGAAATGGCCGCTTTTTCATATGATATGGTCTTAAAATCTGTTAATGAATTAAGAGCTATTGATAAAAATTTAATGAAAAAATATAACAAAAGACATTTTGATGAATAATTAATGTCTCAAACCTTTTGGATATAAGTTCTTAAGTTTATTACCAACTATATGAACATATCCTAAGTTTATATCTTGATATGAAACAACGTAATAACCATTCGAAAGATTGGTTATTTTTGTTATTTCATCGCCATGCAAATATTTTTTTGCTTCATCTTCAGTTAATTTTATTGAATTTTTGGAATTCAAATAATGAGCAAAATGAAACGATGGAATCTCATTTTTTCCTTTAAATGTTGATTTTAATAATCCTTTTCTTAATATTGTTAAATGATTTAATTTTAAGCAATTATTATATAGGTAAACATCATCCTTTATTCTTTCTTTATATTTGAATTCATTTGGTTTTATATGATCATCTTTTTTGATTAATTTACCTTCTTTTTTTAGCAAACAAATAAATTGACCTTCACCTTTATATTTATTCGGAAACAAGTGTATAGATTCATTTAAGTTTTTGTCTCTAACAAATGATGGATTTTCCATTATTTTTATTGGTTTAAAATCATTATGTTTTGATAAAAAATCTAGAATAACTTCTTCATTTTCTTCATATGAAAAAGAGCATGTCGAATACGATAATAATCCCCCATCTTTAAGCATAATTGCTGCTTGTTCAATAAGCTCTTTTTGCAAAGCTTGGCACCTTAAAACTTTGTTATAATTCCAATCATTTTTCATTTCTTCGCTTTTTCTAAACATGGCGCTTCCAGAACAAGGTGCATCAAGAATGATTTTATCAAAAGTAGATTTATAGTAGTTTACTAGTAAACTTATAGTAGTACACGAAACAATTTCGTTTGATAAACCCATCTTTTCTATGTTAGAAGATAAGGTGCAACTTCTTTGGTAGTTTATATCATTAGAAATTATATTTATATTTGGATTTTTTAATGATAAAAAAATTGATTTACCACCTGGTGCTGCACACATATCTAATACATAATCATTGTCTTCAACAGGTAATAAAAAAGGAACCATCATTGATGCTGAATCCATGATGTAATATAAACCATTATCAAAATAAAAACTTTTACCAAAATCATAGTCATTTTTATCATAAAAAAATGCGTGTGGAATGATGTCGTGAGGAATAACTTTTGGAAATATTTTAATAAATGTTTCATCATTCATTTTTTGTGTATTCAAAATCAAGCAATTTGTTCGCTCTTTTTGCATAGATTCAAGCAAATCATCAACAAATTCTTCATCTAAATAAGTCAGTAAATTCTCTTTAAAATTCATAAGATTATATTAATTTTCTTATATTCAAAACTCAACTATTTTTCGATATAATATTAAAGCATCAAGGAGTTTTCTTATGACAATTGAAGAGATAATTGAACATAAAAGAGATGGTTTTGCGCTCTCTAGAGAAGAAATTCATTACTTCATACATGGTTATGTTGCTGATGAAATTAAAGATTATCAAGCTAGTGCTTTATTAATGGCGATTTATTTAAATGGTATGAATAAACAAGAAATTGCCGATTTAACCGAGGAAATGCGCGTTTCTGGCGACGTTTGGGACTTAAGTGATATTCCAGGACTAAAAGTTGATAAACATTCAACAGGAGGCGTAGGAGACAAAGTTTCGCTTGTTTTAGGTCCAATGATTGCTTCGTGTGGTGCAAAACTTGCAAAAATGAGTGGTAGAGGACTTGGTCATACTGGTGGAACTCTCGATAAAATGGAGTCAATTCCAGGCATGAATATCTATGAAACTCAAGAACAATTTAAGAAACAAATTAATGATATTGGTATAGCTATAATCGGCCAAAATACTCATTTAGATCCTGCCGATAAGAAACTTTATGCATTAAGGGATGTAACCGGAACAGTAGGTTCAATTCCATTGATTGCATCTTCTATTATGTCTAAAAAGTTAGCATCTGGTGCTGATTGTATCTTACTTGATGTTAAATATGGCAGTGGTGCATTTATGAAAACTGTTGAAGATGCAAAAAAACTTGCAACAACAATGGTAGAAATTGGTAAATCTTTAAATAAAGATGTTAGAGCTGAAGTAACAGATATGGATCAACCTTTAGGATGTGCTGTTGGTAATAATCTTGAAATAAAAGAAGTTATTCAAACTTTACATGGTAATGGCCCAAAAGATTTAACAGAAATATGCCTTTCTAGCGGTTCAATTTTGCTTCAAATGGCAAAAATTTATCCTAATTTAGAAGATGGAAGAAAGGCTTTAATTGAAAATATAAACAATGGAAAAGCGTTTGAAAAATTCAAAGAATTTGTTAATGCACAAGGTGGAGATGTTTCTTACATTGATAATCCACAAAAATTTAAAGTTGCAAATTATATTATTGATGTAATTAGTAATTCTAACGGATATATCAAAAGAATTGATGCTTTGACAATTGGAATTGGTAGTATGCATTTAGGTGGCGGCAGAGAAAAAATGGATGATGAAATTGATATGTCGGCTGGAATTGTATTAAATAAAAAAATAGGTGATAAAGTCGAAAAAGGAGAGGTTCTTTGTAGACTTTATACCGATCATAAAGATTATAAAGATGTGTATGAAAGTGTTTTAAAAGCATTTGAAATTGTTGATTCAAAAGTTGAAATTAACAATGAAATGACTAAATGCTTAATTGAATAAATTATTTTTTCTTTAATTCTTTTAAATTTGAACTGCGCTTAACACTAGATAATTTTCGATAATTATCGTTAAGCGCTTTTTCGAATGCTGATTTATCTTCTGGAAAATAAAATTTCTCATTTTTAATTAATTCTGGTAAGTATTGGATTTTTTCCCAAAGATCAGGTCTATCATATGGGTATTTATCCTCTTCTTGGACGTTTACAGGCGTATATTTAAGGTAATCCATAACTTCTAGTGGTTTTGAATTTGCAAGCGTCATAGCGCTTTCTATAGCGTTTATTGCAGCCTTGCTTTTTGGAGATAATGCAAGTTCAATAACAGTAACGCTTAATGGTATAACTGCTTCTGGTAAACCAACTTGTAAAGCTGAATCGATTGCAATTTTGCATCTCATACAAGCTCCTGGATTTGCAAGGCCAACATCTTCATATGCAGTAACCAAAAGTCTCCTAGCAATCGATTCTAAATCATTTACGGTGCATAATTTAGCAAGATAGTAAATTGCTGCATCAACATCGCTTCCTCTGATTGATTTTTGAAGTGCACTTACTGCGTTATAATGATCATCTTCATCTTTATCCATCGCTAAATTTGGTACTTTATTAATTGATTTAGCCATTTCTAAATCAATATTTTTATTTTTGTAAGTTAAATCAACAATTTCTAAAAAATTAAGTGCAAAACGAAAGTCTCCATTGCTAATTTTTGAAATATATTTTAATGAGTCATCATCAATTTTTAATTTATTATCGAAACCTTCCTTATTTGAAATTGCACGTTTCAGACCTGAAAAAATCTCGTTCTCATCAAGTCTTTTTACTTCCAATAAATGACATCTACTTCTGATAGCTTTGTTTATTGCAATATATGGATTTGCAGTTGTTGCGCCAATTAAATATATTGTCCCATCTTCAATATATGGAAGTAAAATATCTTGTTTGTCTTTATTTAAACGATGGACTTCATCGATAATTAAAATCGTTGGATGAAACATTTTTGCTTCTTTGATGCAAGCTTCAATTTCACTTTTATTTGAAGAAACAGCATTGATTTTAATTGAATGAACACCTAAAGAATTAGCATAACATTCAGCAATTGTAGTTTTTCCAGAACCAGGAACACCAAAAAGAATAAAAGAAATTGGTAATTTTTCTTTAATTGAATTAGTTAGAATTCCATTCTCTCCTAATATATCTTTTTGACCGATAACATCTTCTATTTTTGTTGGTCTAATTCTAAAAGCTAAAGGTTTTAACATGCAAATATTATACACAAATATCTTTTATTTTTATATAATTACACACATGAGAATTATTGCACAAAATGTTGATGAAGCTTATGTAAAAATAGGCGGCGAAATTTATTCAGAAATTAAACAAGGCTATATGATTTTAGTCTCTTTTACAAATGGAGATACAAAAGAAATTTGTGATAAAATGGCTCAAAAATTAGTTAACTTGAGAGTCTTTCCTGATAGTGAAGGAAAAACTAATTTATCAGTTAAAGATATTAATGGTTCTATTTTAAGTGTTTCACAATTTACTTTATATGCAGATTGTCATAAAGGTAATAGACCATCTTTTGTTATAAATTGTTTAGATCCTAAAGAAGCTACAAAATTATATGATTACTTCAATGATGTTTTAAGAAGTTTAGGAATGAATGTCAAAACTGGAATTTTTGGTGCAGATATGAAAGTTGGACTTGTTAATGATGGTCCATTTACAACTATTTTAGATAGTAAGGAATTATTCAAATGAAAGTCATGCTTGGATTAAGTGGTGGAGTTGATAGTGCAGTAAGCGCTTATCTTCTTAAAGAAGCAGGATACGATGTTGTATGCTGTTTTATGCGTAATTGGGATTCAATGGCTAATAACGATGTTTTAGGGAACCCAACTTTAGATAATAACATTTGTCCACAAGAACAAGATTATCTTGATGCGGAAGCAGTTGCGAAAAAACTTGGCCTTCCAATGTTAAGAATAGATTTTATTAAAGAATATTGGGATAATGTCTTTACATATTTTTTAGATGAGTATAAAAAAGGAAGAACTCCAAATCCCGATATTTTTTGTAACAAGTATATTAAGTTTGGGCCATTTTTAGAATTTGCCAAAAAGAATGGCTGCGATATGATTGCGATGGGTCATTATGCAAAAAGAGTCGATAAAGACGGAAAAGTTTATTTATACAAAGCAAAAGATTTAACTAAAGATCAAAGTTATTTTCTTTCACAAATATCCCATGACCAATTAGCATCGTGTATATTCCCATTAGGTGATGTAACTAAGGTTGAAGTACGTGAGATAGCTAAAAAACTCGATTTAAAGAGCGTAATGGACAAAAAAGACTCTACAGGAGTCTGTTTTATCGGTGAAAGGCACTTTAAGGAGTTTTTAGAGAATTATTTGCCTGCAAAAGAAGGAAATATTGTTGATATTGAGACGGGTAGAATCCTTGGAAAGCACGATGGGGTCTTATATTATACAATTGGTCAACGTAAAGGACTTGGAATTGGTGGTATAAGTGGTGAAGTTGCAAAAGGATGGTTTGTATGTTCTAAAGATGTCAAAAATAATATTTTGTATGTTGCAAGTGGCGATGAAGATGAACATCTTTTTAGTGACTCAGCAGACATTAATATGATTAATTTATTTAATGGTCCAATTGAAGATGGAACTCATATAAATTGTAAGTTTAGATATAGACAAGCTGATCAAGGAGTTACTCTTTATAATAATAGTGATGGTAGTGTAAGACTTGTTTTTGACAAACCATATAAGGCAGTTACTCCAGGACAAGGTTGTGTTTTTTATCAAGGTGATGAATGCCTTGGTGGTGGAATAATAGATAAAATTTATTATAAAAATCAACTCAAGAAGTAGTGGTGAAAAGAGTGAAAAAAGTGCGTTTTATTGAAAAAAACGCCTTTTTTTACCGATTACTAATTCGGTATTTTCTATAACTATTCGGTATTTATTAACTATTAGTAGTAAACTAGTAGTTAAATAGTAGTAGTAAGTAAATTTCGGTAAAAGTATTATCTATTTACTTATTTTTTCATATTTTATATAATATTCGCGGAAATTAAGTTTATCATTTCTTTTTAGAGAGGATTCGGTTGGTGCAAGAATTCATGAAAAATAAACAAGCCATTTCCTATAAAAGGTTAAGAGCCCGCTTACTGCGTTACAGTAATTAATTAAGTGCTTGAATAAAGAATTAGGATGGTACCGCGATACAATCGTTCCTAAATTGTAGGAACTTTTTTTATTTATTAAGGAGTGAATTTATGAAGAAAATGACATCTCAAGAAATCAGACAAATGTGGTTAGATTTCTTTAAATCAAAAGGACACGTTATTGAACCAGGTGCTAGTTTAGTGCCTCATAATGACCCTACTTTACTATGGATTAATGCAGGTGTTGCAGCTTTAAAAAAATATTTTGATGGTAGTGAAGTCCCAGAATCAAAAAGAATTACTAATGTTCAAAAGTGTATTAGAACAAATGATATTGATAATGTAGGACGTACAGCAAGACACCATACATTCTTTGAGATGTTAGGAAATTTCTCAATTGGGGATTATTTTAGAAAAGAAGCAATTTTATTTGCTTGGGAAATTTTAACAAGTGAAAAATACTTTGATTTACCAAAAGATAAATTATATTTCACCTACCACCCAAGCGATTTAGAAACAAAGAAATTTTGGATGGAACAAGGTTGTGAAGAATCCCATTTAATTCCTTTAGAAGGTAATTTCTGGCAAATTGGTGAAGGTCCATGTGGTCCAAATACTGAAGTTTTCTTTGATCGAGGCGAAAAATACGATCCAGAACATGTAGGAATTGATTTACTCGCCAAGGATATGGAAAATGATCGTTATATTGAAATCTGGGGTATTGTTTTCTCTCAATATAATGCTGTAAATGGTGTTGAAAGAAAAGATTATAAAGAATTACCTCATAAGAATATTGATACTGGTGCAGGTCTTGAAAGAATAACTTGTGTTATGCAAGGAACTGAAACAAACTTCGAAACTGACTTATTTTATCCTTATATTGAAGCAACTCAAAAATTGTGTAAGAAACCATATGAAGGTGAATATTTAATGCCTTATAGAGTTATTGCAGATCATATTAGAAGTTGTACATTTGCTTTAGCAGATGGAGCAATGTTTTCAAATGAAGGAAGAGGATACGTTTTACGTAGAGTTTTACGTAGAGCTATGCGTTATGGTCAAAAACTTGGTTTATATGAACCATTCTTATATACATTGGTTGATATTGTCTGTGACAATATGAAATGTTTCTATCCTTATTTATTAGATAGAAAAGAAGTTGTCAAAAAGATGATTAAAGCTGAAGAAGAAAAATTTATTAAAACATTAAATAGTGGTGAAGAAATATTAGATAGCATGATCGAAGGAAAGAAAGTTTTGTCTGGTGAAGATGCCTTCAAATTATATGATACATATGGATTCCCAATTGAATTAACCAAAGAAATCTGCGCTGATAAGGGTGTTTCAGTAGATTTGGATAAATTTGAAGAATGCTTGCAACACCAAAAGGAATTAGCTCGTGCTAGCAGAAAAAATGTTGAATCATTCAATAAACAATCAAAAGATTTGCTCGACTTTAAAACAGAATCTTTATATAACTACGAATCAAAGGATATTAAATCAAAAGTTGTAGGTTTATTTAAAGATGGTGTAAAAGTTGATGAAATTAGTGATGAAGGCGAAGTTGTTTTTGATATTACCAATTTCTACGCTGAAATGGGTGGTCAAGTAGCTGATATTGGCTTTATTGAAAATGAAAATTGTAGAGCTGATGTAGTAAATGTCACTAATGCTCCAAATAAACAGCATTTACACAATGTTAAAGTCTTATATGGTTCTATTAAAAATGGCGATGAATTTACACTTTCAATTGATAAGAAAAGACATTTTGCAATTGCAAAGAATCATAGTGCCACTCACTTATTACAAAGCGCCTTAATTGAAGTATTAGGCGAAGATATTAAGCAAAAAGGTAGTTATGTAGATGATGAATATTTACGTTTTGACTTTACTCACTTTGAAAAAATTAGCGAAGTTGATTTAAAGAAAGTCGAAAGAATCGTAAATGAGTTTATCTCCGATGCAATCGATAACAATACGCAAGTTTTACCAATTGAAGAAGCTAAAAAAGTTGGTGCAATTTCTCTATTTGATGAAAAATATGGTAAGGAAGTTCGTGTTGTATCATTTGGAGAAGTTTCCAAAGAATTCTGTGGTGGTAATCACGTAAAGAACACTTCTGATATTGGTTTATTTGTAATTGAAACTGAAGGCAGCATTGCAAATGGTGTTAGAAGAATTCAAGCCAAAACATCATTTAAGGCTTATGAATTATTAAAGCAAAGAGAAGAATTGCTTAACGAAATTAAAGAAGAAGTTGAAGCAAAAAGTTATAAAGAATCAATTGATAGAGTTAAATCTATAGAAAATCAATTAAATGAAATGACCAATAAGTACAAAGTAGTATTTGATGATTTAGCAAAAGCTAAAGTTCATGATCTTGAATCTAAGTTTGAAAATTCACATATGATTTTTGAATATTTGAAAGATTATAATAGTGAGGCCCTCATGAAAATCTATGATTCATTAAAGGTTAAATATGATGATTTCACAATTGTATTGATTGGCGATGATAATGGAAAACATCCAATAATTTGCGGTATTGGTAGAAAATTAGTAGATAATGGTGTAAAGAGCAAGGATATTTTGAAGAGTGTTACTGATGTACTTGGAGGTGCTGGAGGAGGCAGACCAGATATGTCAAAAGGAAGTGTTGTTTCTCTTGAAAAATTAGATTCTGCAAAGAAAGCAATTTTGAAATAATGGTTAAAAAATTTATTTGCGTTGATTTAGGGACCACAACAATGGGCCTTGCTAAAAGTGATGTTATTGGACTTTCTCATCCTTATGAGGAATATCGTTTTAATCATGGCAATTATAAAGCTGCAAAAGCCCATTTGATTGAAGTTTGCGAATTAACACAAATATTTGATGTTGTTATTGGATATCCACTTCAAATTGATCGTCAAAAAGGGGAAAGATGCGATTCAGTCGATAGATTTATCAAAGAAATTAATGAAGAATATGATAAAATTAAATTTATTAAGTACGATGAATCTTACTCAACAATTGAAGCACATGAAAGATTAAGGGATAGTGGATATAACGAAAAGAAAATCGCTGAAGTTATTGATATGTATAGTGCAGTTGTAATTTTAGAAGATTTTTTAAGAAATTATAAAGAATAAAGGAGAGAAAAAATGGACCATTTAAATGATAATGAAGTAGTTATTAAAGATGATGAAGGTAATGAATATTTATTAAAAATATTATTTACATATCATAATCCAGAAAGAGAAACGGATTATGTTTTTGCTTATGACTCTAGCGATCCAGATACTGTTTATATCTTAAAATATGGCGATAATGACGAAGTTTTAGAAGTTACAGATGAAGACGAATTTGAAGAAGCTCAAGAAGTATTTGATGCTTATAATGAGGATCCAAAGATTCAAGAAATCAAATAATTTATTTATAGATTATAGGTAGTAATTAAGGTATAATATTTGAGCAAAAATAGAGGAAACTAGTATGAACGAGAAAATTGAAATAACCAAAGAAGGTTTAGAACAACTTGAAAAAGAATATAGACATTTGATTGATCATGAACGTCCAGAAGTTCTTGAAGCATTAAATAATGCTCGTGCAATGGGCGATTTATCAGAAAATGCTGATTATGATGCAGCTAGAAATAAACAAGGTCAAATTGAGGCTCGTATTAAAGAAATTGAATACATTAAAGCAAATGCTGTTATTGTTGAACCTAAAAAAGGAAATAAAATCAACATTTCTAGTGTAGTTACATTTAAAGATTTATCTTGTGGCGAAACTTTAGAAGTAAAAATTGTTTCATCAATAGAATCTGATCCATTAAGTGATCCAAAACATATGAAGATTTCAAACGAATGTGCGCTTGGCGTCGCATTAATTGGCAAAAAAGCTGGTGATAAAGTTACCGTAAAAGCTGATGAACCATACGATATTGAAATCATCGAAGTTAAGTAAATTGAAAAAAAGTTGATGCAAAAATCAACTTTTTTTATAAATTTTTTGAATTCCCCCCCTATTAATAGTATAAGGAGGAATTTTTTATGTTAAAAATTATTTTAGCCGTTGTTGTTGTAACCATTATTGGTTTAGTTGTTTTACAATTTGTTGATCCTAATATGGGCAATAGTATTTTTAATACTCAACAAAGTGATGATTCAAATACAACTACTTATGATGGGGATGAAGATGATGAAACTGGAGCATTTACAATCAAGGGGAATGTAGTTAATCCTGGAAAGTATTTATTAACACTTGATGGAACTACAATGCAAGATTTAATTAATGCTGCTGGTGGTGTAACAAGTAATGCTGATGATCGTTGTTATTATTTAGAGGCCACATTAACCGCAAATGAATCTTATTACATTTCTTCTAAATTTGATGTTACTGATGTTTGTGGTGATGATGAAATTAAAAAGGTTAATATTAATATTGATGATGCCGAAGCTTTACAAGGTATTAGTGGAATAGGAAGTGCAATTAGTGAAGCAATTGTCGAATATCGTGAAACTAATGGCATTTATTACACGATTGAGTCTTTAAAAAATGTAACTGGAGTGGGAAACAGTACTTTTGAAAAAATAAAAGATTATGTAATTTTACATGAGTAACTTATTTTTATATTTTCTTATATATCTATCAGTTATTTTATTGTCTAGTTATAAACTTTTAATTTATGGAATTTTAATCTTTTCGTTTTGCTTGTTTGTCTTTATAAAAAGAGCAAAAAGAGACAAAAAAGTATTTATTACAGGAATAATAATCTTACTTATTTCACTAGCAAAACTTTTGCTATCTAAAATAGAATTTCCGGTTGGAAACGAACTGATTGGTATTGTTTTAAGACGAAGAGAAAATTATTTTATTGTTTTTAATGGGTTAAATAAATTTTACGTACCAATTAAAGAATCAGTAGTAGACGAATTAGATATAGTTAGAATAAAAGGTTCTGCTGAAAGTTTTTATTTTTCAACTCTTGAAAATGGATTTGATTTTAATGAATACCTTTTAGAACAAGGAATTAAAAAACAATTTTCTACAAAAAGTCTAGATATAATCATTGATTTTCCAATTAATTTTTATGCTTATAAAAGCTTTATTTTAAACAAATTTTCATCCGAAAATTCTAGACTTTTTGTTAGTGGAATTTTATTTAGTTCGTTTAATGGATCTAGTGAATTCTCAAAACAAATTAAAATGCTTAACTTGACTATTCTTTTTTCTACTACTGGAGTATATTTAAATTTCTTTCTTTATACTCTTTCAAAACTATTGTCACTTAAATTATCAGATAAAAAGGCAGATATAATCTCGCTTTTGTTGTTTTCGCCTTATTTATTCTTTAATATCACAAGATTTACAACAATTAAGGTAACTAATGCTTATATTTTTCGTATGATTAATAAATATGGTTTGAATAATTATTATTCAAAAATTGAACGCTTATCGATTTTAGGAATTGTTTACTTATTTATTAATCCATTTCTTGTTTTTAATATGTCATTTTATTTATCTTATTTAATTAGCATCTTTTTAAATTATTCATATTTATTTTTAATGAAATATAAAAGAATGAAGAAATATTTAATGACACATCTTCTACTGTTTTTGATAACGTTACCATTTTGCATAAAAAATGTGCATACAATCAATATTTTTAATAGTGCAACAAGTTATTTATTAATGATTGTTTTTAAACCTTTATTTGTTTTATTATTGCCATTATTTTATGGATTATACATTCCTTTATACGATTCATTAATTGAATTTATTATTAATTTTATCTTAAAAATAAATTTTCGAATTTTTGATATAAATGTACCTGAATTTAGTCAAATTATTTTAATTATTTATTATCTTCTTTTAGTCTTTACAATTTATTTTTTAGAAGTAAATAATAAAAAAATTGCAAATAAATGCTTACTAATTGTTTCTATATTATTTTCTTTTTATGTTTTTCCAATAAATAATTTATTAACATTTGAAGTTGATTTTATAAATGTAGGGCAGGGGGATTCAACATTAATTAGATATCAAAATACAACAATATTAGTTGATACTGGAGGATTAACATATCAAGATATAGCTGTTAATAATTTAATACCTTTTTTAAAAGAAAATAGAATTTATAAGATTGATGCGCTATTTATAACTCATAAAGATTATGATCATTATGGGGCTTTAGATTCTTTAAATAATTATTTTAAAATATCTAATTTGTTTGATTATAACGATGTTTTCCCTATTAATGTTAATAATATTTTATTTAAAAATTTGAATACATATGCATCAAATTTAGATGAAGAAAATTATAGATCGTTAGTATTAAAATTTAAAATTAAGAATGCAAAGTTTTTATTGATGGGAGACGCCCCAAAAGAAATTGAAAGTAAAATAATTGAATTTAATGAAGACATAAGTTGTGATTATTTAAAAGTTGGTCATCATGGTAGTAATACATCAACTAGCGAAGCATTTATTAAAAAAGTACGACCAAAAGAAGCAATTATCAGTTGCGGATATAATAATAGATATAAGCATCCTCATAGCGAAACCATTAAAATTTTAGAAAAATATAAAGTAACTATAAGAAGAACTGACTTAGAAGGAACAATTAAATACAAATTCTTTATTTAAAAGAGTAAAATAAATGCATGGCATATATTGTTTTTGGTTCTCAACAGTTAATGGTTAAAAAACAAATCAAGAAATGTATTTCTGATATTTTTAAAGATGATAAAAATTATGAGGTTTTACATTTTGATTCATCCAAAATTACTGAAGGAGAATTATTGAATGAGTGCGAACAATTTTCTCTTTGTGACGATAAGAAAGTTATAGTAGTTGAAAATTCAAATTTTTTAACTGCAGAAAGAGATTCTAATAAATTTGAATATTCAGATTCATTGATAAAGTATCTAAAAAACGAGAATCCATCTACTATTTTAATTTTTAGCGTTATATATAATAAAAAATT
>CAVEUG010000048.1:0-5415 GCA_963618895.1 Slackia isoflavoniconvertens
TAGTATATACCCAGCAGCCCAAAGAAGAGTTGAAAAACTTATTGATTCAATTCGTGATAATCCTAATGTTCTTAAGGTTTATATTTTTGGCTCTTCTTTAACAAGAAGATGGACAATATATAGCGACTTAGACTTTTATCTAGTTTTAAAAGAAAATCAAAAAAAGATATTACAAAAACCACTAAATTTTGAATATGATATGATCACAAATTTTAATGTTGATACCAACTTTCTAGAAAAACAAATTTTAAATAGAGGGGAATTAGTCTATGAACGAAAATAAAACTTTATTAGATTTAGCTTACGAAGATTTAGAAGTAGCTAAACTTGCTTTTGAAAGCCCTAAAAGTCTTTTAGCTGCATCTGCTTATCATATTGAGCAAGCTATTGAAAAAAGGAATTAAGTTTTTTGCGCAAGAAAATGGTTTTGATTATGAAAAAACTCATGACTTAGTTACACTCGTTGACATTATTGAACAAGGCGGTATTCATGTTCCACTTGAAGAGTATCTTTATGATCAATTAGAAACCCTTGAAAACTGGGAAGTTCGCTCAAGATATTTTACAAATTTTGATGTAAAACCTAATAAAGTAAAAAGATTAATAGATGAAGTCGAAGTAAGCTTAGGTAATATTAAAGAGGAACTTGATAAAAGATATAAAAGTCAGGGTATCGAGTTTGATAATAAAAAACAAAATTAGAAAATGAGAAGAATTAGCTATCTTCTCATTTTCTAAATCTTGTCAAATGTCCAATCTTTTTTTGGAAATCGCAGAAAATCTAATATCCACTACTTATAGACACTCTTAATAGTATCAAAAATAAAAAAACATCGACTGAATCGATGTAAATTTCAATTTGGTGACCTGTACGGGATTCGAACCCATGAATGTATGCGTGAAAGGCATATGAGTTAAGCCACTTCTCCAACAGGCCAAGTTGGCGCTGACCATAGGACTCGAACCTACAACCGATCGGTTAACAGCCGATTGCTCTACCATTGAGCTAGGTCAGCGCATGCGTTTCAAAACGCTTAATTAATATATCACAAAATAAGAGATTAAATCAACAATTATCTTATTTTATTTTATCTTTTCATCAATAAGTTTAATTAATTCGCCAACTGTCTTTAAATCTTTGAATTCTTCATTCTCAAATTTAATATTTAATCTATCTTCAAGATCAAGTAAAAACTCCATGACATCTAAACTATCTAATCCATAGGTATCAAGGGTTGCATCATTATCAATAACTTCAATATTTAATTTAGCTTTGATAAGATCTTCTGCTACTTTTCTTTTTTCTTCTGACATAATAAAAACTCCTTCGCTTCTTTTATTATTATATCATTAATCAAAAAAGAGCGATATAAATATATCGCTCATTATTAATCATTTTTTTGATTAGAAAGTTAATAATTCATCGTTAGAGATGATGAAATTATTATTTTCTTTCTTAATGACAGTAGGCTCAGTATCTGTCTCAATTTTTGTTTGTATTTTTTCAGCAGAAGCGCTAAAAGCCGTAACCAAAACTCCTCCTACTACCCCAAAAACTGCAACAACTAAAACTATCCCTAATAATTGACCTTTAATTTCTGACATTAATTTTTCTCCTTTACTTAAATTTTGAAATTATTGATAAATATTGATAACTGCGAATCTTTTGATTCTTAACTTAATAGTGCCATTGGAAATAACGATCGGTGAGTAATCTTTTTCCAATATGTAGCCATAATTCGTGCCCTCCTCATATGATTTTTCTTCTATATTTATATCGATTGGATATACATTTAATCCATAATTATCCTTATATTTAGATTTTAATGATGAACTTAAATATCCATTTCTACTTATTTCATAACTAATAGTTGTTGATAATGCATCCATATTTGTATAGTTATATTGAATTGAAACAAGATCTGCACCAAACATGAAACATATAAACATCATGAATATTCCAAGCATTGCTCCAAGTTTATTACTCATAGAATTTCTCCAATTAAATTAATAATTCCATAAACTAAGATAATCATAATAATTGCACTGCCAATTAAACTTGAGGTGATGAATGTATCAAATCTATTAATTCTTGTTTCTGAATTTGCTTTGTTCATTCTTAATTTAAAATTTTCAAAAATTGTTGTGAATTGATTAATGTAATTTAAGTTATTTCCATTTTCAACCATTTCATAAATCGAAATCATGATATCTTCAATTAATTTCATTTTGAAATTTGCTGCAAATCTAATAAATGGCTGAATTGTTTTATCTTTATCAATCTCTGCAATTAATCCTTCAATATAAGGTTTAATGTTATCACTAGCAAATTCTAAAGTTTTATTTAAAGCCAGGTAAACACTTTCACCATTTGCAATATAGATTCTAAAAAATCCAAAATAATTAATGAATGCATCGATACTACTTCGATCTATTTCTTGTCTTTTTTTAGAATATTTATAATAGAAACTAAATAGATAAACAGCCATTGATATTAATCCTAGACCAACAATTAAAACACTTCTAAATAGTATGGTTGAAATCATTGAAGCCAAGAATATTACAACTTCAGGAATAACGAATAATAATAATTCATTTTTAAAGTTATAACCTAATACTTCGATTTTATTTCTTATGTTTTTCATTCATGATCTCCTTATTTATAAAACGCAAATCCAAGAAATGTTTTAATATAAGCCAAAGACTACCTAAGAAAACGAGGAAGAAGAGAAATATTGAAAAAGGAAAATAGGTCATTCCTTGGATTTGCGAATAATAATTTCCTAATGCGGTTTTTGTAACTATTAAAATTAAGAAACAAATTGACCACATTATGCAAAATTGGAAAACTTTTCTATATGATATTGAAATAAAGTTATTTAAATCTTCTTCAACGACTCTAGTATCAAAGATTAAAAGATGTGTATTGTCAATGATGTTTCCACCCTCTTCGATAAATTGCCTTAAAAGTTTAGTAAAAGCACTATAAAGAGGCGAAACAAAATAGTTTTCTAAATACATAATTTTCTCTTCATCTGTTAAATGATTTATAGAATTTATTTGTTCGATTAATTCATTTGAAAACCCACCAGACAATGAATCAAACGTAGTATTAATTGAATTATTTACACTCATTGTAATAATAAAGTTATTAATAAACTGGATACATTCCCTTGTTTTTCTAATTGTTATCTTATACTTACGATAATTAATCTCATAATATGACATAAAGAAAACGAGATATATAAGTGATGTTGCTACAGAAAATATAAGATTATTTGTCAAGTAATAGAATATCCCTCCAAATAGCAAAGACACACCAAAATAAATTGAAATACGTTTAATCACCTTTAAAATCCTCCCTAAATTTATTAAATTCTTCATCATTCATAGCTAAATTAAATCTAAGCGCATATGGAAATGGATAATATTTGTTTGGGTATTCATAAAGTAGATAAAGTTTATTTTCAATATTTGTTGCAACTTTATCAACATATCTACGGATAGTTCCATCATTTTGTACACTCTTTTTTACGTGAACTAATAATTTAAAATGATCGTAAATGTCTATGATTGTTTCATCAAATTTTAAATTTGGATTTTTTATCATGCACATTCTAGTCATTCTTGAATAATCAAAAGCAATATCTTTTGAATGAATCGTAGAAATTGTTGGATGACCTGTCATTGCACTATTAAGCAATGAAAGCATTTCACCACCTCTAGCTTCACTTACAATTAACCAATCAGGGTTAACTCTAAGTGCATTTTTAATCAAGTCATCAAAATTTAAATTATTGCTTTCACTTAAAAGCCAGGTTTGCGAATCAATTTTATCTAGAAAATAATCTGTTTCTAATTCTTCAACATTATCAATTACAAGCAATCTTGTATTTTCACTAAATCTCGAAATTAAAAACTTTTGAAATTCAGTTTTACCACTACTAGTAACTCCGCTAACAATGATAGATTCTTTGTTTTTTAAAAATAAATCAATTAGATTCACCACCTTTCTTGGAACAAAGGATCCATCATTTGCGATTCTTAATTTTTCAAATCCAATACGAATTGAAAAATTAATTACCTTTTCTCTTTCTTTACGACTTATGGCGTAATGAGTAGCGTTTATTCTATATCTTCCACAGCTAATATCTAAAATTGGCTTAGAATAACTAAACATGTTATCGCTTAAATTTGAAATTTGCCTTATAAAATCATAAACTTCACGAGGACAAACTTCGATCTCACTTTTCTTTCTTCCTAAAACGTTATCTTGATAATAGATATCTTTGCCGTTATAAGAAATATCTGTAACATTAGGGTTTCTAAGCAATGGTGAAAGAAAACTATTATCGATGTATTGAATTAAATTAGTATTCACTTTTAAATACTCCTTTCTCTTTTATTGAATAGCATAGATATTGATCAACTTTGAATTCGAGAAAATACTTGCAAACAAAATGTATTTGAACATTTTTAATTGAGTCTTCGTCAAGATTTAGATAATACTTTTCATTTTCTTCATCATATGTATATGGGAAAAATGAAATAGTATATTTATAAGTTTGATTTTTTAGATTCAAATTAAGGTAATAAATTACATTTTCTTTTAAATAATCTAAATCAAAATGAGGATTAAAATTTTCTTCTCGATCAATAGGAATTATTGATGAATTAAATATTGTTAATGGAATATTTAAGAAAGTTCTTTTAACAAACATTCCCTTTGTTGATACAAAAAACATTGAACATATCGCAACAAATATTACATTTACAAAATGAAATACTGCCATTGTCATGGTATTATCTCCTCTCCAGAGGAATCATTTCCTATTTCCCCAACTCTTCCAATTGCAAAATAGAAATCATCGTAATAATCACCTTCAAAATATATTGAAAAAGGAATTCCGACATTTACATAATTACTTCCAAAATTAGTTAATACAGGCATCAAAGTTATTATTTCTTCATAAACTTCGTTATGTTTAATTGGAAGATAAATATTTTCTACTTCATAATATTTATTCTTTTTCTCTTTATACATATGCATGTTTAAAGGATCTAAATATAAATTATTCTTCCCACCCCTATTTATATTTTTATAAGAAAAATTGAACATATTATCACCCAAATCATTTACTATCATTGGAAAATATCGGCCATATGTGTCTTTTTCAGTACAGTCATTAAAACTTCCATTATTATTTAAAACATATATCTTTCCTTCGGTTGAATTAAATACATTACGTGTATAAAAAATGAAATTTTTTGGTTTAATCCTAAAATAAATTTCTGGATATGCGATTTCTTCATAGCTAAATTCATCTAATTCTAGTTCATCATAATATAGAAGATATTCAATCTTTTTTTCATCATATTCAAAAAAGTAAATTGATTTCACAAATAGTGATGAAT